>NZ_JBFRFA010000058.1:0-10384 GCF_052114585.1 Pedococcus sp. 2YAF34 | reverse complement strand
GGTCGGGACTGCGGTCCCGACCACGCGGCCCGACCACCAGGCACACCCCGTCCGCACGTCCAGGAGCGCCCCATGGCCACGTCTGCACCCGCCCTCCGCACCTCGGTGTCCACACCCGCATGGGCCCGCTGGGCCAACGACCACCGCAAGTGGCTCTTCGCCGGACCGGCGATGGCCTTCGTCGCGGTCCTGATCGTCTTCCCGGTGGCCTGGACGGTCTACCTCAGCCTCACTGACGCCGAGGGCTCGGTCCGGGCGGAGAAGGAGCTCACCGGGGCGGCCAACTACCTCGACGTCCTCGCGGACACCTCCCGCTTCTGGCCCGCCGTGCTGCGGACCGTCGAGTTCACCGGGATCGCACTGTTCTTCGAGGTCGTCCTGGGGATGTGCATCGCGCTCCTGCTGTGGCGGCCGTTCCGGGGCGAGAAGTGGGTGCGGGTCGCGATCCTGCTCCCGCTGGTTGCCACCCCCGTCGCCGTCGGCATGATGTGGCGGCTGATCCTCGACCCCAACATCGGTTTCGCCAACCAGGTGCTCGGCTGGGTGGGGATCCCGCCACAGCCCTGGCTGGCAGGGGAGGGGTCGGCGCTGGTGACCACGGCCTTCATCGACGTGTGGCAGTGGACCCCCATGGTGGTGCTCATCCTCCTGGCCGGCCTCACCGCGCTGCCCGAGGAGCCCCACGAGGCGGCACTGGTCGACGGCACGACCGGCTGGCAGCGGTTCCGGTTCATCACCCTGCCGATGCTCATGCCGACGGTGGTCGTCGCGATCCTGCTGCGCGGGATCGACGCGATCAAGACGTTCGACATCCTCTACGCCACCAAGGGCAAGGGAGGCGGGTCCTTCCACGAGGTGGAGACGCTCAACGTCTACGCCTACGGCCTCAGCTTCGACTACAACGAGTACGGCGTCGCCTCTGCCGTCCTCATCCTGTTCTTCCTCATCATCATCGGCTCCATGTGGGCCCTCACCGCCCGCCGCAGGGAGGAGCTCTCATGAGCCGTCGCCGGAGCTCGTTCACCACCTTCCGCGTGGCCGCTCTCGTGGTGGTCGTCGTCGTGCTGCTCGCGCCGCTGGTGTGGATGCTGCTGGCCTCGTTCAAGAGCAACGTCGACATCTACGACAGCAGCAAGGCGGTCTTCTTCTCGCCCACCCTCGACAACTACACGAAGGTGCTGGCGCAGGCCAACTACGGCCGCTTCATCCTCAACAGCTTCTGGGTGGCGTTCGCCTCCACCACGCTCTCCCTGCTGCTCGGCGTGCCGGCTGCCTATGCCATGAGCCGCTTCACCATGAACCGGTCCGCCCTCGTGGTCCTGATGGCGCGCGTCATCCCGGGCGTCTCGCTCCTCGTGCCCTGGTACTACGTGTTCTCCAACCTCCGGATGGTCGGCGGCTACACCGTCCTCATCCTCAGCCACATGTTCGTGGCCCTGCCCCTCGTCGTCTACATCATGATGGGCTACTTCGACGGCCTGCCGCTGGAGCTCGAGGAGTCGGCGATGGTCGACGGCCTGACACCCATCGGCGCCTTCCGGCTGATCACGCTGCCGCTGTCGGTCCCGGGCATCGCGACGGCTGGGATCCTGGCCTTCATCTTCTCCTGGAACAACTTCATGTTCGCGCTGGTGCTCTCCGACGCCCACACCAAGACGCTGCCCGTGGCGATCTTCAACTTCGTCGGCTACGCCAGCATCGACTGGGGCGGTCTCATGGCCGCGGCGACCGTGGTGACGCTGCCGATCATGGTCATCGCCCTGTTCACGCAGAAGTACATCGTCTCCGGCCTCACGGCCGGCGCCACGAAGGGCTGAGGCATGGAGACCATCGAACGCGTCGAGACCTTCATGGTGGCCCCGCGGTGGCTGTTCGTGCGCCTGGAGACGTCCGCCGGCCTGGTCGGCTGGGGCGAGGCGACCTGCGAAGGGCGGTCCGAGACGGTGCGCACCGCCGTGGACCAGCTCGCGGAGGTGCTCATCGGCCAGGACCCCGAACGGATCGAGGACCACTGGCAGGTCATGACCAAGGGCTCGTTCTACCGGGGCGGGCCGATCCTGGCCAGCGCCGTGAGCGGGCTCGACCAGGCGCTCTGGGACCTCAAGGGCAAGCGCTACGACACCCCCGTGCACCAGCTGCTCGGTGGGGCCGTGCGCGACCGCATCCGGGTGTACGGCTGGGTCGGCGGGGACGAGCCGGCCGAGGTGGCAGACCACATCGCCGAGCAGGTGCAGGCCGGTCTCACCGCCGTGAAGATGAACGCCAGCGGCCGGATGAGCCCTGTCGCGTCGGTGGCCGAGCTCGACGGCGTCGTGGCCCGGGTCGCCGCCGCTCGAGAGGTCCTCGGCGACAGCCGCGACGTGGCGGTCGACTTCCACGGGCGCTTCACCTTGGCGAACGCCCGCCGCGTCGCTCCCCTCCTCGAGCCCTACCGTCCGTTCTTCCTGGAGGAGCCGGTGGTGCCCGAGAACTCGCACCTCATCGGCGACTTCGTCAGGAGCACGACGACACCGGTGTCGACGGGGGAGCGGCTGTACTCCCGGCAGGAGTTCCTGCCGGTCCTGCAGGCGGGCATCGCCGTCGCCCAGCCCGACCTGTCGCACGCCGGTGGCATCACCGAGGTCCGCAAGATCGCCGCCCTGGCGGAGACGTTCGACGTCCAGCTCGCGCCGCACTGCCCTTTGGGGCCCCTCGCGCTGGCCGCCTGCCTCCAGGTGGGCTTCGCCACCGCCAACTTCCTCATCCAGGAGCAGAGCATCGGGATCCACTACAACGCCGGTGCCGAGGTGCTGGACTACGTCGTCGACCCCGCGCCGCTCGCCTTCGTCGACGGCCACATCGAGCGGCTGACCGGCGCAGGACTCGGTATCGAGGTGGACGAGGCCGTGGTGCGCGCCGCTGACAAGCGTGGCCATGCGTGGCGCGGACCGGTGTGGCGCCACTCCGACGGCTCGTTCGCGGAGTGGTGAGCATGGGCACCGATGGCACCAAGGCCTTCTCGTCCACGACCTTCGTCGACGAGCTGTCGGCCGCCAGGGTGATGGCCATCATCCGGGGGAAGCACCCCGGGGCGGCCGAGGACGCCGCGGTCGCCCTGCTCGAGGAGGGCGTGCGCTTCGTGGAGGTCGCCCTGACGACGCCCTCAGCGCTCGAGGTCATCAGGCGGGTGCGCGCCGTCGTCGGTCCCGACGTGCGGCTGGGGGCGGGAACCGTCCTCACGGCCGCGGACGTCGACGCCGCGGTGGCGGCCGGGGCCGACTTCGTCGTGACGCCGGCCGTCGCCCCCTCGGTGGCAGCGGCTGCCGAGCGTGGGGTGCCCTGCGCCGCCGGCGCATTCACTGCGACCGAGGCCCACGAGGCCCACGTGGCCGGCGCGGCGGTCGTGAAGCTGTTCCCGGCGTCGCTGGGCGGACCGAGCTACCTCAGGGCCCTGCGCGACCCGTTCCCCGACATCCCGTTCATGGCCGTCGGAGGGGTGGACGTCGACGCGGCACCCCTGTACCTCTCCGCGGGTGCCGTCGCGGTCGGGGTCGGCGGGCCGCTCGTCGGCGACGCCGCATCCGGCGGCGACCTCGCTGCGCTGCGCGAGCGGGCGCGCTCGTACGTAGAGCTGGCGGGAACCGCCTCGTGACCGCTCGACCGGACGTGGTCACCTTGGGTGAGTCGATGGTGACCTTCCGCTGGCCCGGGCCCCTGGCGCTGGGCGTGCCGCTCGTGGCCAGGCTGGCCGGCGCCGAGTCCAACGTGGCCATCGGCCTCGCTCGCCTGGGCCACCGGGTCGCGTGGGCGGGCAGGGTCGGGCAGGACGCCTTCGGGGACCTCGTCCTGCGCGAGCTCGCGGCCGAAGGGGTGGACACCCGGGCCGCGCGGCGTGACCCGGACGCACCCACCGGGTTGATGTTCGTCGAGAGCCGGACCGCGGACGTCGTCCGGGTCGAGTACCGCCGCGCGGGGTCGGCCGGGTCCCGGCTCGACGCGGCCGATGTCGAGCAGGCCCTCGACCCCCTCCCCAGGGTCCTGCACCTGACCGGCATCACGGCAGCCCTCGAGGGCCCGGCGGCAGCGGCCGTGCTGCACGCCGCCGAGCTGGCCCGGGCCGCCGGCGTGCTGGTGTCCCTCGACGTCAACCACAGGTCGCGCCTCTGGACCGCCGACGGTGCCAGGGCGGGACTGCGCCCCCTCGTCCGGCTCACGGACCTGCTCATCGCCTCCGAGGACGAGCTCGGCCTCGTCGCCTCTGGGGACGAGGAGACGTCCGTGGGGCAGCTGCTGTCCGAGGGGGTGACCCGCGTCGCCGTGAAGCGGGGGAGCGCCGGCAGCAGCCTCTGGGGCCCCCGGGGCCGCACCGACATGGACGCCCTTGCGGTCACCGCCGTGGACGTCGTGGGTGCAGGCGACGCCTTCTGTGCGGGCCTGCTGTCAGGGCTGCTGGACGGCATCGACGACGCGGACGCCCTGGCCCGCGCCAACGCCGTCGGCGCCGTCGCCGTGAGCACCCACGGTGACTGGGAGGGTCTGCCCCGCCGCCACGAGCTCGACCAGCTTGCCGGTGTCGCTGCCGGTACCGCCCACCGCTGACCACCTGAGAGGTTCATCCATGAAGATCGCGACCGTCGACGTCGTCGTCTGCAGCCCCGACCGCAACTTCGTGACCCTGCGCGTCACCACCGAGGACGGCCTGGTCGGCCTGGGGGACGGGACCCTCAACGGACGCGAGCTGGCCGTCGCGTCGTACCTCCGGGACCACGTGGCGCCGCTGCTCGTGGGCCGTGACGCCCACGCCATCGAGGACACCTGGCAGTTCCTGTACCGGTCGGGGTACTGGCGGCGGGGACCGGTGACGATGGCGGCGATCGCCGCGGTGGACGTGGCGCTCTGGGACCTCAAGGCCCAAGCAGCCGGCATGCCGCTCTACCAGCTGCTGGGCGGGGCGTCCCGCACCGGCATCATGGCCTACGGCCACGCGTCGGGCCGGGACACGGCCGAGCTGTTCGACTCCATCCGGCAGCACCTCGAGGCGGGGTACCGCTCCATCCGCGTCCAGACCTCCGTGCCGGGCATCAATGCGGTGTATGGCGTCGCCGCGCAGCCGAGCAGCGAGGGAAAGCGCTACGACTACGAGCCGGCCCAGCGCACGCCGCTGCCGGCCGAGGAGGACTGGGACACCCGCGCCTACCTGCGGCACCTGCCCTCGGTGTTCGAGGCGGTGCGGGGAGAGTTCGGTCCCGAGCTCCCGCTGCTGCACGACGGGCACCACCGGATGACACCCATCCAGGCTGCCCGGCTGGGCAAGGACCTGGAGCCCTACGACCTGTTCTGGCTCGAGGACTGCACGCCGGCCGAGAACCAGGAGGCGCTGCGGCTGGTGCGCGCCCACACCACGACGCCCCTGGCGATCGGGGAGGTGTTCAACACCGTCTGGGACTACCAGACCCTGATCCGCGAGCAGCTGATCGACTACGTGCGTTCCGCCGTCACGCACACCGGCGGCATCACGGCGATGAGGAAGCTGCTCGACTTCGCTGCGCAGTACCAGATCAAGTCCGGCATCCACGGGCCGACGGACATCTCTCCCGTGGGCATGGCAGCGGCGCTCCACCTGGACCTGGCGATCCACAACTTCGGGATCCAGGAGTACATGCGCCACGGCGCCCTCACCGACGAGGTCTTCCGGCAGAGCTTCACCTTCGAGGACGGCTACCTGCACCCCGGCAACGAGCCCGGGCTGGGCGTCACCCTCGACCAAGCGGCCGCTGACCGCTTCCCCTACCAGCCTGCCTACCTGCCCTTCAACCGGTTGAAGGACGGCACGGTCCATGACTGGTGAGGCGACTGTTGAGACGACGGGGGACGCCTCTGCCGCGACAGGCGCGACCATCAGGCACGTCGTGGTGATGGGGGTCTCGGGGTGCGGGAAGACCACGGTGGCGCAGGGCATCGCCCGGGTCACGGGCATGCGGTTCGCCGAGGCAGACAGCTTTCACTCCGCCTCGAACGTGGCGAAGATGAGCGCGGGACATCCCCTCGCGGACGCCGACCGGTGGCCGTGGCTCGACTCGCTGGCGCAGTGGATGGCTGCCGAGGACGCCCTCGGCCACTCGACGGTCATCGCCTGCTCGGCGCTGCGCCGCGCCTACCGCGACGTGCTCCGCACCGGGCCGCCGACCCTGTCGTTCATCCACCTCGACGGCCCGGTAGGGGTCGTGCAGGAACGCCTGGCAGCCCGGCGCGGCCACTACATGCCGGCGAGCCTGCTGGGGTCGCAGCTCGAGACGCTCGAGCCGCTCCAGCCGGATGAGTCGGGGGTCGTGCTCGACCTGACGCGCTCGCCCGAGGAGCTCGTGGCCGATGCGGTGTCGTGGTTGGAGCAGGGACCGCGACCGGTCGGGGCCGTGCACCCGATGCCATAGAGTTGGTCCTCGTGGCCGTCGACTTCCAGCAAGAGATCAAGAACCTCCGCACCACCATGGACTCCGTGCGTGAGGTGACCGACCTGGCCGCCCTCAAGGTGCAGATCGGCGAGCTCGAGGCCAAGGCCTCCGCCCCTGACCTCTGGGACGACCCGGACGCCGCGCAGCAGGTGACCTCCGCGCTCAGCCGCGCCAACGCCGAGTACGAGCGCGTGACCGGCATGGACTCCCGCATCGACGACCTCGAGGTGCTCGTCGAGATGGGCACCGAGGACGGCGGCGACGCCGACACCATGGCCGAGGCCGAGCGCGAGCTGGCCTCGCTGCAGAAGGCCGTCGGCGAGCTCGAGGTCCGGACGCTGCTGTCGGGGGAGTACGACGAGCGCGCCGCGGTCATCACCATCCGTGCAGGGGCAGGAGGCGTCGACGCCGCCGACTTCGCGGAGATGCTCATGCGCATGTACCTGCGCTGGGCAGAGCGGCACGGCTACCCCGCCCAGGTCATGGACACGTCGTACGCCGAGGAGGCCGGGCTGAAGTCGGCCACGTTCGAGATCAACGTGCCCTACGCGTTCGGCAACCTCTCCGTCGAGGCCGGCACCCACCGTCTGGTGCGCATCAGCCCCTTCGACAACCAGGGTCGGCGCCAGACGAGCTTCGCCGCGGTCGAGGTGATCCCGCTCATCGAGCAGACCGACCACGTCGAGATCCCCGAGAACGAGATCAAGGTCGACGTCTTCCGCTCCAGCGGCCCCGGTGGGCAGAGCGTCAACACCACCGACTCGGCCGTCCGCATGACCCACATCCCCACGGGGATCGTGGTGTCGATGCAGAACGAGAAGTCGCAGATCCAGAACCGCGCGGCCGCACTGCGCGTGCTGCAGTCCCGCCTGCTCCTGCAGCGCCAGGCCGAGGAGGCCGCCGCCAAGAAGGAGATGGCCGGCGACGTCAAGGCCAGCTGGGGCGACCAGATGCGCTCCTACGTGCTGCAGCCCTACCAGATGGTCAAGGACCTGCGGACGGAGTTCGAGGTGGGCAACCCCTCGGCCGTGTTCGACGGCGACATCGACGGCTTCATCGAGGCGGGCGTCCGCTGGCGCAAGGAGCAGCAGAAGGCTGCCGAGGCCTGACAGGGCGCCGAGGACCCGAGCGAGGGACGAGCGAGGCCCGGAGGCGCCCGCGGAAGGCCGACCACGGGCGCCGAGGCCTGACCGGTCGAGGGGCCGCGCAACGCCGAGCAGCCGAGGCTGCACGGCATACCGGACACGGCGACCTATTCTCGGGTGGTCGTGCGTGCCGCCCCCGGGCGACGCGTACGCGGTCCCATCCGCCCCCCGGTAAGGCTCTGCACCCTCGCATGATCCGTTTCGAGAACGTCAGCAAGGTCTACCCCCGGTCCACGCGACCCGCGCTGAGCGACATCGACCTCGACGTCGAGCGGGGCGAGTTCGTCTTCGTCGTGGGGTCCTCCGGCTCGGGCAAGTCCACGCTGCTGCGCCTGGTCCTCAAGGAGGAGGGCGCCTCCAAGGGCAGCGTGCTCGTCGCCGGGCAGGACGTCGGCCGCCTGCCGTCGCGCAAGGTGCCGCGCCTGCGCCGCGAGATCGGCACCGTGTTCCAGGACTTCCGGCTGCTGCCCAACAAGACCGTCTACCAGAACGTCGCCTTCGCCCTGCAGGTCCTCGGCCGCTCCGGCCACGTCATCCGCCAGGTCGTCCCCGAGACCCTGGAGATGGTCGGCCTCGACGGCAAGGAGAAGCGCCTGCCGCACGAGCTCTCCGGTGGTGAGCAGCAGCGCGTCGCGATCGCGCGGGCCTTCGTCAACAAGCCGCCGATCCTGCTGTGCGACGAGCCGACCGGAAACCTCGACCCGACGACCAGCCTCGACATCGTGCGGCTGCTCGACCGCATCAACCGCACCGGCACCACGATCGTCATGGCCACCCACGACGACGACATCGTCGACCAGCTGCGCAAGCGCGTCGTCGAGCTCAAGAACGGCCACCTCATCCGCGACGAGAACAAGGGCGTCTACGGCAGCGGTCGCTGACCGCGCGCCACGGACTTCTGGAGACACCACCCCATGCGACTGCAGTTCATGCTCAGCGAGATCTGGATCGGCCTGCGCCGAAACCTCTCGATCGCCGTCTCCGTCATGCTCGTGACGATGGTCTCGGTCTTCCTGCTGGGCATCGGGCTGCTCGTCCAGCAGCAGGTCGACACCCTCAAGGGGTTCTGGTACGACCGCGTTCAGGTGACGGTCTTCATGTGCGGCCCGAACTCCCCGGAGAAGTCCTGCGCCAAGGGCACGGTCACCCCTGAGCAGCGCGACTCCATCAAGGCCCAGCTCGGGGAGATGAAGCCGCTGGTCAAGAACGTCTACTACGAGTCCGAGCAGCAGGCGTTCGACCGGTTCAAGGAGCAGTACAAGAACTCCCCGATCTCGGACTACCTCCAGGTGGGGGACATCCCGCAGAACTACCGCGTGCAGCTGGCCGACCCGACGAAGTTCGCGGTGGTGGCGAGCGCGGTCGAGGGTGCGCCGGGGGTGGCGAGCGTCCAGGACCAGAAGAAGACGCTCGACAAGCTGTTCAAGGTGATGAACGTCGTCACCGTCGGCTCCCTCGTCCTCGCCGGGCTGATGGTGGTGTGCTCGGTGCTGCTCATGGCGACGACGATCCGCCAGGCCGCGTTCAGCCGGCGCCGCGAGACCGGCATCATGAAGCTCGTCGGCGCCTCCAACCTCACCATCCGGCTGCCGTTCGTCCTTGAGACGGTGCTCGCCGCCCTGCTCGGCGTGGGACTGGCCGTCGGGGGGCTGTGGGGCGCGACCGCCTACCTGTTGCCCCGCGTAGCGCGGGTGCTCCCCGCCGCGCCGCTGATCGGCGAGGGAGCGGTATGGGTGCTCGCGCCCTGGCTCGCCGCCCTCATGCTCGTGGTCGCCGTCCTGACCAGCTGGGCCACCCTGCGGCGCTACCTGCGCGTCTGACCAGCAGTCGTCCGGCATTTCACAGGTGCGTCGTCCCCCGAAACCCCTGAGGCTTGTGTTACCAATGAGGCCTATGAGCGCCATTTCGCCGCGACGCCGCGCGTCCCACTCGCTGCGGCTCACCGCCCTCGGTGTCGCCGTCGCCTATTCGGTCGGCCTGGCCACCCCGTCGTTGGCCGCGGCGCCGGTGTTGCAGACCGCGGGTCGCCCCGCAGCGGTCCCGGCGGCGAAGGACCCCGGCACGGCGAAGAAGCAGGTCGACAAGGAGGTCGCCAAGCTCAAGGAGCAGCTCGAGGGCACCTCGGCCAGCCTCCAGGACGCCTACTTCGCCCTCCGACGCACCCAGCTCGCGCTGCCCGCCGCACAGGCGGTGCTCGACAAGGCCACCGCGGCGCAGGCCAAGGCCGACGCGCACAACGACGAGATGACCGTCGCGCTCGAGGTCGCCCAGGCCAACGAGGACCGAGCCGTCGACGCCCTCGCGACGACGCGCCGTGACCTCGCCGCCAGCCGCACCCGGGTGGCCCGCTTCGCCGCCCAGCTCTACCAGGACCAGGGCATGGGCCAGCTTTCCGTGGCCCTCAGCGCGACGACGCCCGAGGACTTCGCCAGCCGCGTCGCCATCAGCGACACCGTGATGGACGTCCAGAACCAGTCCCTCGCCAAGCTGGCCACCGCACGGGCGGCCGCCACTGCTCAGGAGGCCCACATCAAGGCCCTCCAGGCACAGGTGGCCGCGGCCAAGAAGCAGGCAGAGGTGGCCCTGGCCAAGGCGACCGCGGCGCGCGCCGACGCCGCTGCGGCGAAGGCGAAGCTCGAGGCGCTCGCCCGGCAGCAGGCTGCCCAGTCGCGCGCCCTGGAGGCGCAGAAGGCCAGGGAGAAGACCCGGCTCGCCGGCGCGCAGAAGGAACAGGCCCGCCTGCAGGCGGTGCTCGTCGCGCGGGCCAAGGCCGCCAAGGCCGCGGCCGCCCGTCGCGCGGCCGCCGCC
>NZ_JBFRFA010000057.1:0-10568 GCF_052114585.1 Pedococcus sp. 2YAF34 | reverse complement strand
GCCACTGGAAATGCCGGGGTGCGGTGGGGTGCGCGAGGACGGCGCGCCAGCGCCGCCCGCAGCGCGGGGCCCCATCGCGGGGCCCCGGCCCGCGGTGCGGAGCGCCGCCTTGATCTTTCTTAGAGGTCTATTCATCAACGCAACAAAGAGTCGGGTGTCCTGTCGCGGGTGATGCTTGACAGGGGTGTGTCACCTGATGCTTGACACCCGGCGCGATTCGGCGCTTCGGGTCGACGATGTTCCGTGGTTGTCGTCGAACTGGGGAGGCCGGGATTGGCTCTGGTTGTCTTGTCTGTTGTCGAGCAGCGGTTGGACGCGGTCCGGGCGGTGTTGGCGGGTGCGTTGGTGACCGAGGTCGCGGCCCAGGTCGGGGTGTCGCGGCAGTCGGTGCATACGTGGGTAGGTCGGTACCTCAGCGAGGGTGTGCCGGGGTTGGCCGACCGGTCCCATCGCCCTGATCGGTGCCCGCACCAGGTGCCTGAGGAGGTGCAGGTCCGGATCGCTGAGCTGCGTCGGGAGCATCCGCGGTGGGGTGCCAAACGGATCCGGTTGCAGTTGCTGCGTGGCGGGCCGGCGTGGAACGTCGGGGCTGTCCTGGACGCGGAGCAGGTGCCGTCGGAGGCGACGATCAACCGGATCCTGCGACGGGCGGGGCTGGTCAAGGGACGGCCGCGGAAGCGGTCGCGGGACTCGTTCGTGCGATTCGAACGGCCCGGGCCGATACAGCTGTGGGGCATCGACATCGTCGGCGGGGTGCAGCTGGTCGACGTCGTCAGCGGTGAGGTGCGTGAGGCCAAGGTCGTGACCGGTGTGGATGACCACTCCCGGTTCGCGGTGATGGCGGCGGTGGTGGAGCGGGCCACCGCGCGGGCGGTGTGCCTGGCGTTCGCGCAGGCGCTGGCCCGGTACGGGGTGCCCCAGGAGGTGATCACCGACAACGGCAAGCAGTTCACCGACCGGTTCAGCAGGTACGGGCCCAGTCGTGGGGAGGTGTTGTTCGACAAGATCTGCCGCAAGAACGCGATCACCCACCTGCTGACGGCGCCGGCGTCGCCGAACCAGAACGGGAAGGTCGAGCGGTTCCACGGCACCTTTCGGCCCGAGCTGGGTGACCTGGGGCCGTTCGAGTCGTTGGCTGCGGCCCAAGCCGCGGTCGATGCGTGGGTGGACGCCTACAACCAGGACCGCCCGCACCAAGGGTTGAACGCGACGGTGCCGGTCGTCCCGGCGGACCGGTTCATCCCCGCCACCAGCCCGAAATTGGAGCTGTGGCTGCCACCAGCGCTGGACCTCGCACCGGTCGACGTCGCACCGGTCGACGTTGCAGCTGTGGGGGTGAGTGGGGAGTTCATGCCCCGTCACTCACCCGCCCCTGCCGCTGCAGGAACAGTGCCGGTTTCGAGGGTGGCCGGTGCTCGGGTGCCGGGTAGCGCCGACGCGATCGAGCTGGACCGGGTGGTGACCCCGTCGGGGAACATGACGTTGCGGGGCAACCAGTTCTGGCTGGGGCAGGCCCGGGCCGGACTGGTGGTGCGGTTCTGGATCGACTGCCAGTGGGTGCACCTGTCCATCGACGGTCGTCGGGTCAAAACGTTGCGGTCGCGGTTCAGCGTCAACGACCTCGACGCCCTGAGCGCGACAGGTGCGGTCCCGGCCGGGCCCCCACCGGTGGCCAGCAAAGGCGGTCCGGGGAGCCGGGCCGGGCGCACGATCGTGGAGGTCGAACGGACCGTGGCCCGCAGCGGGGTCGTGTCCCTGGGTCAACGGGTGGTGCTGGCCGCTGAGGTCCTGGCCGGCCGACGGGTTGGGGTGTACATCGAGGAGGGCGCACCGCTGCTGTTCTTCGACCCGGCCACCCGCGAGCTGCTGCGGACCCGTCCGAACCCGTTGCAGCCCGGTGAGGCAGCCCTGCTGCAACAAGCCCGACCCGTCGGCCCGGTCCCGCGGCCCTCGACCGAGCCCGTCACCGTCCAACGCCGCGCCTCGGCCACCGGCGTGATCGTGGTCGCCGGGCAGAAGGTCGCCCTCGGCCGCACCCACCAGGGCGTGACCGTGACCGTGCACGTATCCGAAACGACCCTCGCGATCGAGCTGCCCGACCACGACACCCGAGTCGTGCGCCGGACCACCACCGCGCCCGTGCGTAGCATCAAAGGACAGCGGCCACGGACCGCTGACACCTCAGTTTCCTAGCCGAAGTGTCAAGCATCAGCTGACACAACACCGTCAAGGATCTACTGCGTCAAGACAAACAAAGAGTCGGGCTCATCCTCGAGCGGACCTGAGGGGTCCTCGCCAGGCACTAGACATGTGCGACGGACGCAGGCATCGATGGGACTCGCCGGGCCAGAGCTGGCGCTATGAGTGCATGCGCACTCTCATGCTGTTCTCATCCGCGCCGCTGCACGCTTGCAGAATGAACTCACCAGCCACGCGGCGGCGCGTGTCGCGCCTAGTCCTTCTCTCTGGCCTGGCACTCGTCACGGTCGTCACCTCGGCCTGCACGGGAGGCTCCAACCCGACTGCGGGTGCAACGGCTGGCCCCAAGACCTCTGTCAGTCCGGCGCCATCGAGCGCATCCTCAGGGACCAGTTCTACCCCGTCCAGCAAGTCCTCGGTGAAGCAGGTCGCACCAGTCCCGGTCGAGAGCAACCCTCCTGGGGACATCCCTGACAACCTCGCGTTCGTGAAGTACACGAATGGCGCGGGGGGCTACTCGTTCACCCACCCGGAGGGGTGGGCGCAGACAGGGAAGGGCACCCAGGTGCGGTTTACCGACAAGCTCAACGGCGTGACGGTGGACAGCCTGCATGCGACGCATGCTCCCACCCCGGCAACCGCTCGCACCTCGGACGTGAAGCGTTTGAAGGGCGCCGTTCCTGCATTCGAGTTGCGTGCGATCACCTCGGCGAAGGTTCCGGGCGGCAGCGGCGTTCGGATCGTCTTCCGCCGCAACTCTGATCCCGACCCGGTGACGGGAAAGGTGTACCGCGACGAGGTGGAGGAGTACATCGTGTTCAACGCCGGTCGCCTCGTTCGGATGGATCTGTTCGGTCCCGTGGGCGCGGACAACGTCGACGCATACCGAACCATGGCCCAGAGCTTGGCCGTGCGATGACCGCGGCGCTACGCGACCCGGCAGAGGTCCAGCCTGTCCTCGACGGACCGGTGGTGGATGCGCGTGGACTGCATCGTTTCTTCCGAAGGGGAGGCGAGGAGGTAGCGGCGCTTCGCGACGTCTCCATCGTGCTACGACCAGGCGAGATCGTGGCCGTCGTCGGGCCATCGGGGTCGGGAAAGTCGACACTGCTCAACCTGCTCGCGGGACTGGACGACCCTGACGGGGGCTCAGTCCGCGTCGCCGGGCGCCTACTCAGCCATCGATCGGCAAACGGTCAGGCACGGCTTCGTGCCGAGCTCATCGGTGTCCTCACCCAGACCAGCGGGCTGGTGGAACACCTCAACGTGCTGGACAACCTTCGTCTGGCTGCCTCGTTCCGCCGTGAGTCACCCCCGCTCTCAGAACTGCGTTCCCTGCTTGACGATGTGGATCTCGCAGGTCGAGCCCATGCCCGACCGTCCACCCTGTCCGGCGGAGAGACGGCCAGAGCAAATCTGGCGACCGCGCTAGTGAGTGGCCCGCGGCTGCTCCTGGCCGACGAGCCAACGGCGGAGGTGAGCACCGCGGAGGAGGCGTTGCTGCTGAGCCTGATCCGCAAGCTGCAGCCGATCGACGGCGCAACGCTGCTGGTGACGCATTCGCCTCGAGTCGCCGCTGCGGCGGACCGGGTCGTGCACCTCGTGGACGGGCGGGCGTCGTGACGACCGCGGAGGTCGGGCAGCTGGTCTACGCGCGAGGGCTGGGCCTTCGGTATGGCGCGTCGCCCATCCTGCACGACATCGACCTGGACATCGTCGAAGGGTCACAGCTCGCGCTCACCGGTCGCTCCGGCAGCGGCAAGACCACTTTGCTTCTCGTGCTCGCGGGGCTCCTGAGGCCAACGGATGGAACCGTGAGCTGGCCCGGCTTGTCCGCGGAATCGGTACGCAGACGCGGGCAGATCGGCATGGTCTTCCAAGCCCCGTCGCTCATGCCCGAGCTCACGGCCTTCCAGAACGTCACCTTGCCGCTGCGCCTGCGGGGGGCAAGTCTGGACGCCGCCAGCACAGCGGCGATGCGGGCCCTGACGAGCGTCGCCGCGGCAGAACTCTGCGGCGCACTGCCCACGCAGCTGTCCGGGGGCCAGCAGCAACGGATCGCCATCGCTCGGGCCCTGGCCGGTGGTCATCGGCTGGTCCTGGCCGACGAGCCCACTGGCTCGTTGGACCGCGCCCACGCGCACGAAGCCGCGCTTGCGCTGCGCGACGGGGTCGCCAGCACAGGTGGAGCCTTGATCTTGGCCACCCACGATCCTGAGCTCGCCGAGCTTTTCGACCAACAGCTCGCCGTCGTCGACGGGAGCATCATGCAGAGCGTGAGGACCCGATGAGAAGTACACGGTGGTTGGTCGGGCTGCTCCGCCGACGACCGATGGAGCTCCTGGTCGCGGCGTTGAGCATCGCGCTCACAGTCGCGTTCGTCGCCGCCTTGGGCTCCTTCGTGACCCAAAGTCACGCTGCGCTCACCGTCCGAGCCGCCGCCTCCGTCCCGGTGGACTGGCAGGTGCAGGTCACGCCCCAAGGTGACCTTGCGGCAGTGACGAAGGACGTCAAGGCGCTACCGAGCGTCGAGGCTGTTCAAGGAGTCGATTTCGCGCACGTCGATGCGCTGACGTCCACGGGTCCGCAAGGTGCACGCAGCACCGGTGCGGCATACGTCGTGTCCATCTCCCCGGAGTACGCCAAGACCTTTCCAGGGGAGCTGCGCCACCTGCTGGGCGCCACCTCGGGCTCGATACTGTTCCAGCAGACCGCGGCCAACCTTGCCGTCGAGCCCGGCGCCCAGATCAGCGTCAAGAGCGCCAAGAGCTCGCGGCCCCTGACCATCGACGGCGTCGCGGACATGCCTGCAGAGGACTCGTTCTTTCAAGTCGTGGGCCTCGCACCCGGGGCGGGAGCCAGCGCGCCGCCGGACAACGTCGTCCTGGTGAGTCCGGCGACCTTCCGGTCCGTGATCGGAGCGACGCCGGTGGTGCACCAGCTCCACGTTGGATTCAGCCACGCAGGACTGCCTCACGATCCACAGACTGCTGCTGTCGTCGTCCAGGGACGGGCCAATCACTTCCAGGCCGCCGTCGCCGGTGGCGCCTTGGTCGGCGACAACCTCGGTACCGCCCTGACCCACGCCGGTGAGGACGCCAGCTACGCCAACCTGCTCTTTCTGCTCCTGGGAATCCCGGGCCTCGTCCTCGCAGCAGTGGTGGCGGGACTGGTCGTGGCCTTGCGCTCAGATCGACGTCGACGCGAGATCGCGCTGCTGCGCCTGCGGGGAGCCACCGTCAACCAGGTGGTTCGTATCGTGGCTGTCGAGTCGGTCGTCGTCGCCGTCGGAGGCGCCCTGTTGGGACTGCCCTTGGCCGTGCTCGCCATCCGGCTGGCTCTACCGACCGGGACTCCGCTCTCGGTCGGATGGGCCGTCGCCGCTGTCGTTGGTGGCCTACTGCTGGCACTGGCCACTCAAGCAGGGTCGGTCCTCCGCCTGGCTTTCGGCCGGGAGTCCACCGGGGTGGCTGCAGAGGCCTCGCGCGGCCAGCTCCGCGGAACGCCATGGCCCCTCAAGGCCGGGCTCGATGTCATTCTGCTGGCCGGCGCTGCCATCGCCTTCGCGCTGACTGCCCGCAACGGGTACCAGGTGGTGCTGGCACCCGAGGGGATCCCCCAGACCCAGGTGAACTACGCGACTCTGGCAGGGCCCGCACTGGCGTGGCCAGGGCTCGCCCTGCTGGTCTGGCGCATCACTGCCTGGGTCACCGCACGACGAACCGGACGCTGGTCTCGCGGAGGTCCCGGCACCGCCCCCGAGCTCGAGGCCGCAGCACTTAGGCAGCGCCGACGCATCATCGCTCGAGGTGCGGCGGGACTTGCCGTGGCTGTGGGGCTGGCAGTGTCAACAGCGATCTTCACCTCCACCTATGACGCACAGGCTCGACTCGACGTGGCCCTGACGGTCGGCAGTGACGTAGCCGTGGTCGAACCCCCTGGATCGGCCATCGGTCCCGAAGGGGCGTCGGCCATAGGGAAGGCACCCGATGTGAGCGCTGTCGAACCGTTGCAGCACCGCTTCGGATACGTCGGCCCTGACCTTCAGGATCTCTACGGTGTGAACGCCAAGACCTTCGCTCGCGTGGGTCCCCTTCAGGACGCGTTCGTCCCCGGGTCGACCATCCCCAAGACTCTCGCAGCCCTGCAGGCAAGACCAGACGGTGCTCTACTCTCCGCAGAGACCCTCCACGACTACCAGCTGCACCCCGGCGACCTGATCCGCATCCGGCTGCAGAGCGGGTCCTACCATGCGTACCGACCTGTGGACTTCCACGTGATCGGACAGGTGACCGAATGGCCTACCGCCCCCAAGGACAGCTTCATCGTGGCCAACGCCGACTACATCGCCAAGCAGACCAAGTCCGATGCCGTAGGCACGTTCCTGGTCGCGTCCAACAGACCAACCACGACGGCAGCCGCCTTGCGCTCCCAGCTGGCGAGCGGTTCACCCGGCGCTCGGGTCCAGGACATTGCTTCTGCTGGGTCACACGTCACTAGCGCGTCGGGACTGGCGGGCACCGATCTTTCCGGCCTCTCCCATCTCGAGCTTGGTTTCGGCGTGCTGCTCGCCCTGGCGTGCTCGGGGTTGGCCCTCCTGGGTGGCATCGTCGAACGTCGTCGAGCACTGGTGCTGCTGGCCGCGCTAGGCGCCACGACCCGGCAGCGCGGCCGCTTCCTCGCGACGGAGGCCCGGGCCATGGTTGTGGCGGGCATGGTGGGCGGCGCGGTGATCGGCACCACGATCGCGTACCTCTTGGTCAAGGTGCTGACTGGCATCTTCGACCCCGCGCCGGCCTCGGCCACCGTTCCCTGGAGCTACCTCGGAGCCTTGGCCGTATTGGTTGGCAGCTTCACGGGGCTCGTCGTCTCTGGGGTGGGTCGCCTGGTCGCACGGGCCGGTCCGAACGAGCTGCGTGACCTGTGAAGCTGTTGGTCATCGAGGACGACGTGCGGATGGCCTCCCTCCTGCGCCGGGGGCTGGCCCAGGAAGGCTGGGCCGTGGACGTGGTCGGCGACGCGGTGGACGCCCGGCACGCTGTTGCCAGCACCCCGTTCGACGCCGTGGTGTGTGACGTCGGCCTTCCCGGCCCGGAGTCCGGACTGGACTGGTGTCGCTGGTTCCGCACCGAAGGCCACTGGACACCCGTGCTGATGCTGACCGCGCGGACGGGTGTTCGGGACCGCATTGCGGGATTGGACTGCGGCGCGGACGACTACCTCGGCAAGCCCTTTGCCTTCGAGGAGCTCGCAGCCCGGCTCCGAGCGCTGCTGCGCAGAGGGGACACCGAGCGACCGACCCAGCTCAGGAACGGGGACCTGGTGCTCGACCCTGCCGAGCACCAAGCTCGTTGGCAGGATCGAGTCGTAGAGCTGTCCCCGCGCGAGTTCGCTCTCCTGGACTACTTCATGCGCAGACCCGGCGACGTGCTTCGCCGCACAGAGATCTTGGACCACGTGTGGGACTACGCCTACGACGGCACCTCCAACGTGGTCGACGTGTACGTGCGGTACCTGCGTCAAAAGCTCGAGGCCGCAGGATGCCCTGACATCATCGAGACCGTACGTGGCGTCGGCTACCGGTTGGCCATGCACCCATGAGGTTCACCCCGTCCTCCCTGCGCAACCGACTGGTGCTGGGAGCGGTCGCACTGGGCCTGACCTTCGCGGTCCTGTTCGGAGCCATCGCCACGTGGCGGGTCCACCACGCCGAAGAGCAAGCGGTGAGAGCCGCCCTGCAGACCCGACTCGAGCTGGCTCGGGACGAGGTCTCTCCGGTCGGTTCCCTCACCCATAGCGTGAGCAGCCCCAAGATCGACCTGATCCAGGTGATCGGCCCCGACGGGAGGACTCGTTCTAGCAGCGACCCCTTGGCGCGCATTGGGCCTCTGGCCGACGTCAGCTCCGTGCGCAAGGCCCCCCGCGGTGTCGAGAATCGCGTCGCGCTGCAAAGCCCCGACATCGACCTCGCGGTGCTGGCTGTTCCCCTCACACTCACCAGCAGCGGTGACTCGCCGGCAGGAACGGGAGCGCTGGTGGTGGCCGTGGACGCCGAGGGTTTCAACGCGACCACCTCCGACCTGCTGGGACTGCTGATTGCTGGGCTCGTGGCCGTGGTGGTCGCGATCACCGGGCTCTCGTGGATCCTCACCGGCCGAGCGTTACGCAACGTCACGCAACTCACCGAGCGCGCGGAGGCTGTCCGACCCAAGGACCTCGCGGCCGGCCTTGCCGTACCCAGGGGTGACGCCGAACTTGCTCGGCTCGTCGAGGCACTGAACAGGATGCTTGCGCGACTGCACCAGAGTCACGCCACTGAACTTGCCTTCGCCGCCGACGCCGGACACCGGCTGCGCACACCCGTGGCGACCCTGCGAGCTGAGGCTGAGCTCGCCCTCCGCGAGAGCGACCCCGTCGAGATGACAGCTGCCCTCGAACGCGTCGTGCATGACGCCGACCAGTTGACCTCGATCGTCGACCGGATGCTGGCCCGAAGCCGCGCGCGCGATCACGATCCCGAACCGGTGCTCGCCGCCCTTTCTGGAGCGACCCCGCATTGGAAACGTCAGGCCGAACTCGGAGGTCTCACACTCGCCGTCCACACTGACGATCGCATCACCCCCCGGGTGGTGTGCGCCGACCTTCGCGAAATCATCGAACCCATCGTCGACAACGCGGTGAGGCACACGCCCGCTGGCGGTGTGGTCACGGTGGATGCACGTCTGGAGCCCGCGGATCACGACACGATTCATGTGAGCGTCTCCAACACGGGACCTCCCGTCGAGCCCGAGATCGCGCCATACGTCTTCGACGCTTGGGTGAGCAGTCGTGACGCCAGCGTCGCCGGTGGGCTAGGCCTCTGGCTCGCCCGCGAAGCAGCCCGTGACCACGGCGGGGACGTCACACTGCTGGCCGGAGACGGCACGGTCACCACCTTCAGGATCGCCCTGCCGTTGACCAACGCGATTGGCTAACTGACTGAATCGCTGCCGCTGGGTCCGCCTAGCGATCTGTCGTTGAGCAGGCCGTGCTGGGTGTGGTCACGCGGAGATGCACGTGGGCCCAGTGCCTCAGGATTCATTCAGCAGCGCACTGCGACCCTTATGTCCCATGACTACTCTCGCACCCCGTTCAAGCCGGGCCATGCTCAACAAGGTCCCCGAGGTCACGGTGTACTTCTGGGTCATCAAGATCTTGTGCACGACCGTGGGGGAGAGTTTCGCGGACTACATCAACGAGACGTTGGGCTTCGGCCTGGTGAACACCACGCTGGTGTTCTCGGTGGCTCTGGTCGCGGTGCTGGTCGTGCAGTTCCGGTTGAAGCAGTACGTGCCGGCGGTCTACTGGCTGGCCGTGGTGCTGATCAGCGTGGTCGGGACGCTGCTGACCGACAATCTGACCGACGCCACCGGGGTGCCGCTGTGGGTGAGCAGCCTG
The DNA here is from genome assembly GCF_052114585.1 of Pedococcus sp. 2YAF34. Lineage (NCBI taxonomy): Bacteria > Bacillati > Actinomycetota > Actinomycetes > Micrococcales > Intrasporangiaceae > Pedococcus > Pedococcus sp. 2YAF34. Next base: position 932 of record NZ_JBFRFA010000057.1, on the reverse strand, counting down.
GTGTTCGCCGTGGCCCTGGCAGTGGTCTTCGGGATCTGGTACGCCCGGGAGCGGACCCTGTCGATCCACTCGATCGTGACCACCCCGCGTGAGGCGTTCTACTGGTTGACCGTCCTGGTGACCTTCGCACTGGGCACCGCCGTCGGTGACTGGACCTTGGAGCTGACCGGCTGGTCGGCAGGGGTCTCGGTACTGCTTCCCCTGGGTCTGATCGCTGCCGTGTTCGCCGCGTGGAAGCTGGGCGCCGGTCCGGTGCTGTGCTTCTGGCTCGCGTACATCCTGACCCGCCCGCTCGGCGCGAACATCGGCGACTTCCTCGCCTCGGCCCGCGATGAGGGTGGCGCCGGCCTGGGCACCCTGGGAACCAGCGTGCTGTTCCTGGGCACGATCCTGGCGGTCGTGGTCTACCTCAGCGTGACCCACAAGGACCGTACCGAGCGCGCCGCCATCCGCTCGGAGCAGGCGGCGACCGTGGGCGATCGTCAGGCCTGACCAGTGGAGCAGCGCAGGACGAGGGTCTTGGTGGTCACCGACAGTGCCACCCCCTCGCCTGCGCTGCTTCGTGCTGTAGCCGAACGGGCTGCCCGCGACGACGTCCAGTTCCGCCTCGTCGTGCTCAACCCTGCAAAGGCGGAGTTGCACCTGCTCCATCCCGAGCGCCACGACAAGGCGTTCGAGGCCGAGTGCATCATGCTCGAGACGCTGCCGCAGCTGGAGCGGGCCGCCGGGGCGAAGGTCATCGGCTCCGTCTCGGTCCGACACGACCCGGCTGAAGCCATCGAGGAGACCGTCCTGAGCGAGCCGGTCGACGAGATCTTGGTGGCGATCCCCGACGCCGGTACGAAGTCGAGGCTGCATCGCGACCTGCTCCATCGCCTGGGACGGTTCGAGGTGCCGGTGTCCAAGTTGGAGTGAAGAGACAACGCCGAGCC
>NZ_JBFRFA010000056.1:0-11990 GCF_052114585.1 Pedococcus sp. 2YAF34 | reverse complement strand
GGGTGACCCCGTCGGGGTCACCCCCCACACCGCCTTCCACCCCAACTCGCTTTCCACAGCACTCCGGGCAAGGAGCAGGCATGAGCAGTGTGGCGCAGTCGACGGCCGGTCCGACTCAGAAGAGACCGGCGAAGAACAAGGGCCTCAACGCGGGTCAGGCACGCACGGGCTACCTGCTGGTGGCCCCCACGATCATCTTCCTGTCGGTGATCATCATCTACCCGCTGCTCAAGGCGATTCAGCTGTCCTTCCAGAAGGACGCCGGGCTCGACCCCGCCACGGGGCTGTTCGTCGAGGGCGGTAGCGCAGGGATCTCCAACTACACCCACTGGCTACTCCAGAAGTGTGGCGAGGTGGACTGTCCCCCCGGCGCCATCGGCGCCCAGTTCTACGACGCGTTCTGGGTGACGCTGTTCTTCACCGTCGTCAGCGTCGTCATCGAGGTCCTGCTCGGCATGTGGTTCGCGATGATCATGAACCGCGACTTCAAGGGCCGTGGCCTGGTCCGCGCCGCGATCCTCGTCCCGTGGGCCATCCCCACCGCCGTGACCGCCAAGCTCTTCTTCTTCATGTTCGCCTACGACGGCATCATCAACCAGCTCATCGGCTTCGTCGGCATCTCCCCCCAGCTGTGGACCAGTGACCCGTGGGCGGCCAAGTTCGCGATCATCATCGCCGATGTCTGGAAGACCACGCCCTTCATGGCCCTGCTCATCCTCGCCGGGCTCCAGCTGATCCCCGGCGACGTCTACGAAGCGGCCCAGATCGACGGCGCCACCAAGTGGCAGACGTTCATGCGGATCACGCTCCCGCTGGTCAAGGTGCCGCTGATGGTGGCTGTGCTCTTCCGGACGCTCGACGTGCTGCGCATCTACGACCTCCCCGCCATCCTCACCCAGGGCGCCGGCGGCACCACGTCGCTGTCGATGCTCGTCATCAAGCAGAAGAACGAGGGCTTCCACAGTGCCTCGGCGCTGTCCACCATCGTCTTCCTCCTCATCGCCCTCACTGCCTTCCTGTTCATCAAGTTCGGCGGGGCCGACGTGATCCAGCGCCCGCCCTCGAAGCAGGCGAAGGACCAGGTCGACAAGCCCACCCCCAAGGACAAGGACGCCCAGACGGGCAACCCTGTCGCCGCCAACGCGACCTCGACGGGAGCCTGAGATGACGACTGCGGCAACCACCACCTCGACCACCGCTCCGCCGGAAGGCGGTCGCACCGAGGCGCAGGAGATCCACTTCCGGAGCAACCGCAACGCCAAGATCCGGATGTACATCGGCCTGGCGGTCCTGGTCATCTGGGGCCTGGCGCCGTTCTACTGGATGGTCGTCACCGCGTTCCGTGACGTCGGTTACACCTTCGACAACTCACCGTGGCCGAGCCATGTAACGCTGGACAACTTCAAGACGGCGTTCTCCACCGCCCGAGGCAACCACTTCGGCGCAGCCCTCGGGCACTCGGTCATCATCGGCATCGTCACCACCGTCGTGGCCATGCTGGTCGGTGTCTTCGCGTCCTACGCGCTGGCCCGGCTCCAGTTCCCCGGCAAGTACGCCGTGCTCGGCGTCATCCTGGGCGCGTCGATGTTCCCCGGCGTCGCGCTCGTCTCGCCCCTGTTCCAGATGTTCTCCAACCTCGGCTGGCTGTCCGGCGCCAACTACCAGGCGCTGATCATCCCGAACATCTCGTTCGCGCTGCCCCTGACGATCTACACGCTCACCGCCTTCCTGGCCGAGATGCCGTGGGAGCTCGAGGAGTCGGCCCGGATCGACGGGTGCACGCCGGGTCAGGCGTTCCGCAAGATCATGCTGCCGCTCGCCGCCCCCGGCCTGTTCACCACCGCGATCCTGGCCTTCATCGCCAGCTGGAACGAGTACCTGCTCGCCCAGCAGTTCTCGACCGCGAAGACCCAGACGGTCACCGTGGCGATCGCAGGGTTCACCGGCGCGCAGCCCCACCAGGAGCCCTACACCGCGGTCATGGCAGCCGGGACGATCGTCACCGTGCCGCTCATCATCATGGTGCTCGTGTTCCAGCGGGCCATCGTGTCCGGCCTGACGGCCGGCGGGGTGAAGGGCTAGGCCCCGGCCGGCCCCTCGGCACCATGGGACTGTTCAACCCCGGGAGCGGCACCGGCGGCGCCCGGGCGCGAGCACAGCGCCTCGACATGGTGCTCGGCATCCTCGGGTTCTTCGCCTTCATGGCCGTGGTGCAGACGGTCGTCCTCGAGGTTCGCGGGGAGCCGGCGGGATTCTCCGCCGCGCTCCTCGCGGTCCTCCTCGGCCTGCTGTACCTCGTGTGGAGGGCCCGCAAGAACACCGGGGTCTGACTGACGGCAGCACCCCACCACCAGGACAGGTGTCATGACGACCATCGGCGACGTTGCCAAGGCTGCGGGTGTGTCCGTGGCCACGGTCTCGCGCGCCCTGCGGGGCGTGGACCGGGTCAGCCCCCACACCCGCGAGCGGGTGATGGCTGCCGCCGCGGACCTGCACTACGTCGCCTCCCCCGCCGCGACGTCACTGGTCTCAGGCCGCACCCGCGGCATCGGTGTCATCACCCCGTACTTCAGCCGCTGGTTCTTCGCCACGGTGATCACCGGCATCGAGAAGGCGCTGCGCGAGGAGGGCTACCACGTCCTGCTCTGCGACCTCGAGGGCCACACGTTCGACACCCGGCTGCCCATCACGCAGAACATGCTGTGGAAGCGGGCGGACGGCGTCATCATCCTCAACGTGCCACCCGAGCCCGACGAGCGCGACCTGCTCGACCGGCTCGGCATGCCGGTGGTGACGGTCGGCAACCGTCAGCCCGGCTGGCCCTCGGTGCGCATCGACGACCAGGCGGCGATGGCCATGGCCACCGAGTACGCCATCGGGCTGGGCCACACGCGGATCGGGTATGCCGGCACGGTGCCCACGTCGGTGTCGCACCTGCAGACCCCGTTCGACCGCCGCCAGGCCTTCATGGACGTCATGGCCTCGCACGGCCTCGAGGTCCGTCCCGAGTGGACGCTGCGGTGCGACTGGACCGCCGACGGCGCCGCGGAGCACGCCAACCGGCTGTTCGGCGGCGGCGACCGCCCCACCTGCGTGGTGGCGGCCTCGGACGAGATGGCGTTCGGGGTGATGAGCGCCGCGCGGCACCGCGGCCTCGACGTCCCCCGCGACGTGTCGGTCATCGGCATCGACGACCACGTGCACTCGCGCATCCTCGACCTCACGACCGTGCGCCAGGACGTCGAGGCGCAGGGGCGGCACGCCGGAGCCATCATGCTGGCCACCCTGCACGGCCACGAGGTCAGCCCGTCCCACGACGAGGTCCTCGGGGTCGAGCTGGTCGTCCGCGGCTCGACCGCTCCCCCGGCCGCCGCCAAGGCGCCGGCCACGCCCGGACCCGCCCCGGCCAAGGGGGTCAAGACCCGCACCCGGGGCCGAGGGGTCAGCGAGACGCTCACCGTCTGAACCACCGGCGGTTCCGCGGCTGCGGGACCGCCGGTCGTCCGCGAGTCGTCCGAGTCGCTCAGTTGACGGTGCCCTCGCGCTCCCCCAGCTCCTCGGGGTCGCGGATGTAGGTGCGCTTGGCGCGCAGGGCGCGGTTGGCGAACCACGTGAGCGCCCAGAGCACCACACCGAGGGCCAGCAGCCAGCCGGCGATCTCGTACTGGATCGGCTTGCGACCGGTCAGCGGCGTCACGAAGTAGGCGCACAGCACGGCGCCCAGCACGGGCAGCACCGTCGGGGCCACGAAGTGCTTGCGGTCGATGGTGTCCTTGCGCAGCACCAGCACACAGATGTTGACGATGGCAAAGACCCCGAGCAGGAGCAGGGCCGTGGTGCCACCGAGCGCGCCGATCACCTCGCCGTCGGCGTTGAGGGTGACCAGGGTGATGAGGCCGAACGCGATCGCCGTCGTGAACAGGATCGAGACCCACGGCGTCCGGCGGACGGAGTGCACCTTGCCCAGGAACGGCGGCAGCACCTCCTGGCGCGCCATGCCGTAGAGCAGCCGGCTGGCCATGAGCATGTTGATCAGCGCCGAGTTGGCGACGGCGAACATCGAGATGAACGGCAGCAGCGTGTCGATCGGCACCCCGGGGGCGGCGCGCTCGACCACGGTGACCAGCGGGGTGTCCGAGCCGGCGAGCTCGCCCACCGGGACGACTGCTACCGAGAAGAGCGCCACCAGCACGTAGATGACCCCGGTGATGCTGATGCCGGTGATCATCATCTTCGGGAAGTTGCGGACCGGGTCCTTGGTCTCCTCGGCCATGTTGACCGAGTCCTCGAACCCGACCATGGCGAAGAAGGCCAGCGACGTGGCGGCGGTGACGGCGAGGAACGCGTTCTTGTCGCTGGGGCTGTCGAAGACCATGGTCCGGCTGAAGTCGGTCCTGCCTGCGGTGAGGGCGTAGAACCCGCACAGGATCACGAGCAGCAGACCGGACAGCTCGACGAGCGTGAGCACGATGTTGGCGCGGACGCTCTCGCCGACCCCGCGGAAGTTGACCGCGGCGATGAGCGCCATGAACCCCAGCGCGATGAACAGGATGAGCCCGCTGTTGCCCTTGTCGAGGCCGAAGCCCACCGCGAGGTTAGACGCGAACGCCCGCGAGGCCGTCGAGGCGCTGGTGATGCCGGAGCACATGACCGTGAACGCCACGATGAACGTCAGGAAGTGCACCCCGAACGCCTTGTGCGTGTAGAGCGCCGCACCGGCGGCCTGCGGGTACTTCGTGACCAGCTCGAGGTAGGAGAACGCGGTGATCATCGCGATGCCGAAGGCGACGATGAACGGCGCCCAGGCGGCCCCGCCCACCTCGGCGGCCACCTCACCGGTGAGGGCGTAGACCCCCGTGCCGAGGATGTCGCCGACGATGAACAGCAGGAGGAGCTTGGGCCCCATCACCCGCTTGAGCTCGGTCTGTTCTTCCCCTGTGTCGGGGTGGGTGGTCGTGGTCATGGGCAGCACCTCTCGGTCGCCGAGGCCGCCCTTCACGGCCCCTGCATCCGCCCACAGTGGCGCAGATCCCCAACAGCGGCAACGACAGCCGCGCGACCTCAGGCGTCGATGCGGTCGCGGTCGAGCTCGGCGGCGGACTCCACGATGAAGTCCTTGCGCGGCCCCACGTCGTTGCCCATGAGCAGGTCGAACACGCGCTCGGCCATCTCGGCGTCCGCGAGGGTGACGCGGCGCAGCGTACGGTGCCGCGGGTCCATGGTCGTCTCCGCGAGCTGGTCGGCGTCCATCTCGCCCAAGCCCTTGTAGCGCTGCAGCGGCTGCTTGATGTTCTTGCCGCGTTTGCCGAGGGAAGCGACCGTGGTGCGCATCTCCTTCTCGGAGTAGGTGTAGATGAGGTCGTTCTTCTTGGACCCGTTGTTGACGACCTCGATGCGGTGCAGCGGGGGCACGGCGGCATAGACCCGGCCGGCCTCGACGAGCGGGCGCATGTAGCGGAAGAACAGGGTCAGCAGCAGGGTGCGGATGTGGGCGCCGTCGACGTCGGCGTCGGTCATGATGATGACCTTGCCGTAGCGCGAGGCGTCGAGGTCGAACGAGCGGCCCGAGCCGGCGCCGATGACCTGGATGATCGCGGCGCACTCGGCGTTCTTGAGCATGTCGGAGACCGACGCCTTCTGGACGTTGAGGATCTTGCCGCGGATCGGCAGCAGGGCCTGGTAGTCGCTGGAGCGTGCCAGCTTGGCGGTGCCCAGGGCGCTGTCACCCTCGACGATGAACAGCTCGGACTTCTCGACATCGGTCGAGCGGCAGTCGGCCAGCTTGGCCGGAAGGCTGGAGGTCTCGAGGGCGTTCTTGCGGCGCTGGGTCTCCTTGTGCAGCCGCGCGCTGATGCGCGACTTCATCTCCGAGACGACCTTCTCGAGCAGCAGCGCCGCCTGGGCCTTCTCGCCGCGCTTGGTGGAGGTGAGGCGCTCGGTCAGCTCCTTCTCCACGACCTTCGTGACGATGGCGCGGACCGCGTTGGTGCCGAGCACCTCCTTGGTCTGGCCCTCGAACTGCGGCTCGGCGAGGCGGACGGTCACGACCGCGGTCAGGCCCGCCAGCACGTCGTCCTTCTCCGGCTTGTCGCTGCCGACCTTGAGTCGGCGGCTGTTGACCTCGAGCTGCTTGCGGAAGACCTTCAGCAGCGCCTGCTCGAAACCAGCGATGTGGGTGCCGCCCTTGGGCGTCGCGATGATGTTGACGAAGGAGCTGACCTTCGCGTCGTAGCCGGTCCCCCACCGCACCGCGATGTCGACACCGCACTCGCGCTCGACCTCGGTCGGGGTCATGTGCCCCTTGGCGTCGAGGACGGGAACCGTCTCGGTGAACGTCCCGGTGCCCTGCAGGCGCCACACCTCGGTGACCGCGGCGTCGGGGGCGAGGAACTCGGCGAACTCCGAGATGCCGCCGTCGTGGACGAAGGTCTCCTCGTGCGGACCCTCCTCGCCGGGCGTGCCGGGCACGCGTCGCTCGTCCCGGATGACGATGGTGAGGCCGGGGACCAGGAAGGAGGTCTGCCGGGCGCGCGAGACCAGGCCCGCGTAGTCGAAGGCGGCGTCCTTGAGGAAGATCTGCTCGTCGGCCCAGTAGCGCACGCGGGTGCCGGTGACCCCCCGCTTGGCCTTGCCGACCACGGCGAGCTCGCTGGAGCGCTCGTACGGCGTGAACGCGTGGTCGGGTGCCTTGTCGGCGGTGGCCACGTCCGGGAAGTAGCCGGGCTCGCCCCGGCGGAAGCTCATGGCATACGTCTTGCCAGCGCGGTCGACCTCGACGTCGAGGCGTGCGGAGAGGGCGTTGACGACGGAGGCGCCGACGCCGTGCAGGCCACCGGAGGCGGTGTAGGAACCGCCGCCGAACTTGCCGCCGGCGTGCAGCTTGGTGAAGACGACCTCGACCCCGGTCAGGCCGGTGCGCGGCTCGATGTCGACGGGGATGCCGCGGCCGTTGTCGCGCACCTCGACCGACCCGTCGCGGTAGAGGATCACCTCGATGCGGTCGCAGTGCCCGCCGAGGGACTCGTCCACCGCGTTGTCGATGATCTCCCAGAGGCAGTGCATGAGGCCGCGGCCGTCGGTCGAGCCGATGTACATGCCCGGGCGCTTGCGGACCGCCTCGAGCCCCTCGAGGACCTGGAGGTGGTGTGCGCTGTAGTCCGACGTGGACTTCGTCGTCGCGGCCTTCTTCGCGGTGGTGGCTGCAGCCACGGGGTTCCCTTCTCGGTGCTCTGGCGGCCAGGTCGCTGACCGGTCCCCGCAGGGTAACCCGGGGCCCCACGGGCCCGGCGCAGGCACACCGCAGGCGGGCGACCCATCCACCGGACACCCCCGCACCCATCCACCGGACACCCGAGCGACGAATCACCCGATGCGACATGACGTGACCCACATGGTGGCCCAATACGGGCAGGGAAGAACCCGGCGTGCTTGACTGTTGCAACCGGCGCCGGACGGAAGAGGTCCCACCCCTGGGGCGGCCACCGACCGGCGGAGGATGTCTCACCGAGACACGAATGAAGGAAGGCTGACGTGACCACTGCACTGGCACCCTCTCTGACCGCGGCAGACCGCTGCGACCGCTGCGGCGCCCAGGCCTACGTGCGCGCTCGCCTTCACGCTGGTGGGGAACTGCTGTTCTGCGCCCACCACGGACGCGAGCACCTGCCGAAGCTGCGCGAGCACGCCGACATCCAGGACGAGAGCGAGCGGCTCCACGAGAACCCGGCGTCCGCCGCCGACGAGGAACGGTAGGCCGGCCGCTCCGCCCTCGTCGTGGAGGCCACCTTGTGGGTCCCCGCCCTCCTGATCGTGATCGGGTTGGTGGGGATCGTCGTACCCGTCCTGCCCGGGTTGCTCCTGGTCCTCGCGGCCGTGCTGATCTGGGCGTTCGACACCGGGTCCGCCGCCGGCTGGGCGGTGTTCGCCCTGTCCGCGGTGCTCTACGTGGTCGGGATGGCGCTGCAGTATGCAGTGCCCGGTCGACGCCTGCGTGAGGCCGGTGTACGCCGGTCCACGCTGTTCCTCGCCGTCCTGCTCGCGATCGTGGGCTTCTTCGTCATCCCGGTCGTCGGGGCCGTGGTCGGGTTCGTGGGGGGCATCTACCTCGTGGAGCTCGGCCACTCCCGCGACCGTGGCTCGGCGTGGACCTCGACGCGAGCCGCCCTCAAGGCGGTCTTCCTGTCGATCGGTATCGAGCTGCTGGCCGGGCTCGCCATCGCGACCACCTGGGTGCTGGGCGTCCTGGTCACGACCTGAGCCCAAGCGGGCTCGGCCGCCGGTTCTCCGCTGTCGGGTTCTTCGCTGTCGGGTGGAGGTCAGTAGCCGCCGTCGCGGCGGCGGTCCCAGCGCTCCTCCATGCGGTGCATGAAGGAGCCGTGGGCGCGGGCACCCTTGGCACCCCGAGCACCTTGGCCGGTCTTGCCGCGCGGCACGGAGCGGCGCACGGTGCCGTCCGGCTGGACGGCGCCCAGGACGGTCTTGCCACGTCGTGGAGGGGTGAGGGCGAAGGCGACGGCCGCCACCATCACGGCGAAGCCCACCGCCCCGATCCACATGGTCGTGTTGACGCCCACGAGCACGAGGGCCAGGCCTGCCACGACCCCGACCACCCCGATCGCCACGCGGCGGCGGGCTGCGGCGCGAGCACCGGCCCCCTGCATCTGCGAGGCGAACTTCGGGTCCTCGGCATACAGCGCCTGCTCCATCTGCTCAAGCAGCTGCTGTTCGTGCTCTGAGAGCGGCACGGTGACCTCCTGGGCAATCGGCGTGCAAGACCTCCAACGCGCCAAGCCGCCGATTCGTTGCGCCGGTGAGATGCGTCGTTGCCGGTCAGTGGCTTTGCGCTGACGTCTTCAGGATATGTCGCAGCCCGGGGTTGCACCATCCGTTCGGGCAGGCCGGTCCGATGCTTCGTCAGTGGTGCGTGTCACCCCGGCCGGAGGCGTGCCGTCGGCGCTCGGCGTCGCTGATCAGGCTGGCCGGGCGGACGCTCCCGGCCCCGAACCGGGCGCTGGCGCGGTCGACGGCGCGGTCGGCCTCGCGCCAGCCCTGCTCGGGCTCGTCGAGCAGGCCCTGGATGGGCGCGCCGGCGCCCTCCACCAGGCCCTCCATCCGCACCCCGACGAGGCGGATGCGGGCGCGCTGGAGGCCCAAGGCGTCGTACAGGCTGCGAGCGGTCTCGTAGATCTCGCGGCTCACGTCGGTGGGGTCGCGCAGGGTACGGCTGCGCGTGATCGTCGTGAAGTCGGAGAACCGGACCCTGATGGTGACGGTGCGCCCCATCATCCCTGCCGCACGGACCCTGGCCGCGGTGCGGTCGCTGAGCTTGAGCAGGTGGCGGTGGATCTGCACCGGGTCGTCGACGTCGAACTCGAACGTCTCGTCCGAGCCGATGCTGCGCTCGCGCCGGACGGGTTCGACACCGCGGGGGTCGCGCCCCCAGGCCAGGTCGTGCAGGTGCGGGCCGGCGCTGTCGCCCAGCGCCCGGCGCAGGGTGTCCAGGGGCGTGTGGGCGATGTCGGCCACCGTGTGCAGCCCGAGCCGCAGGAGGGTCTCCTCCGTCTTGTCCCCCACCCCCCACAGGGCGCCCACGGGCAGCTGCTGGACGAAGGTGACGACCTCGTCGCGCGGCACCACCACCAGGCCGTCGGGCTTGGCCAGGCCGGAGGCGAGCTTGGCGACGAACTTGGTCGGCGCGACCCCCACCGAGCACGTGATGCCCTGCTCGTCGTGGATGGTGTCGCGGATGAGCTGACCGATCCGCGCCGGGTTGCCGAGCCGGCGCACCGAGCCAGCGACGTCGAGGAAGGCCTCGTCGAGCGACAGCGGCTCGACCAGCGGGGTGATGGTGTCGAACGTCGCCATCACCGCGGCCGAGATCTGGCTGTAGAGGTGGTGGTCGGGGGCGATGACGGTCGCTTGGGGGCACAGCCGCCGGGCCCGTGACATCGGCATGGCGGACGCGACCCCGAACCGGCGCGCCTCGTAGGTCGCCGACAGCACGACCCCGCGGTTGCCACCGCCGCCGATGATCACCGGGGTGCCGACCAGCTCGGGCCGGCTGAGGAGGGAGGCGGAGGCGTAGAAGGCGTCCATGTCGACGTGCAGGACGGTGCAGCCGGTGTCGTCAGGCGGCCGGTCCGCACTGCGCGTCGGCAGGGTGAACTGGCGGCGGCTCACGTGTGGGCGAGGACGTGGACCGCTGCGCCGAGCTCGCCGAGGAACCCGAACTCGGGGTGCCGGCTCGCGGCGGCCTCGAGCTCGAGCAGCGCGGCACGGTCGGCGTCGGAGTCGATGAGGGCCGAGGGCACGAGGTCGCTGAACAGGCGCACGCCGTGCACGTCCTCGACGACCAGGCCCGTCTGCTCGACCATCGCCCGCAGCGTGCTCGCGTCGAACCGTCGCGGCAGCGGGTCGGCCGGGCCCCACCGGCCGTCCTCGCTGACCAGGGCCTGGTGGGCCTGCGCGAACTGGCCGGCGAGGGCTCGCGCGAACACGACGGCCAGGCGCTGGGCGGCGACGATGCTGAGGTGGCCGCCGGGGGCGACGACCCCGGCCAGGGCGGTCAGCGTGGCCTGCGGGTCGTCGACCACCTCGAGCGTGCCGTGGCAGCACACCAGGTCGACGAGCTGGTCGCCGACGATCGAGGCCAGGGAGTCGGCGTCGCCCTGGACGGCGGTGACCCGTGCGGCGACCCCGCGCTCGGTGCTGCGCCGGGACAGCGACGCCAGGGCGTCGGGGCTCGGGTCGACGACGACGACCTCGTGCCCGAGCTCGGCCAGCGGGACGGCCAGGCCGCCGGTGCCGCCACCGAGGTCGAGGACACGCAACGGCCGGTCGCCGTCGGCCGGGTGGTTCGCCCGCTTGGCCTCGAGGAGGTCACGGACGGCGGTCCACACCGCAGAGGTGCGCAGGGCGGTCTCCACCCCGCCGCGCCGGGTACGCCACTGCTCGTCGGCCACGGGGTCCACCTCCGTCGTCTGCTGGTCTGTCGTGCCGGTGCCACTCGTCGTGGGTGCTGCCACCCTAATGGCCCGAGCTGCCGGGACTGGAGTGCCACAGCTTGCGTGGCGGCTCGAGCCGGCCGACCCCGTCGTCGGGCACCTGCGCCCCCTGCGCCAGGGCCCGGGAGCCCCGGACGTCCTCCCCCGGCGGCTTGATGTCCGCGTAGGGCGACTGGCGGAAGCCCGAGGCGTGCACCAGGACCCTGCGCCCGGCCGGCCCGCTGGAGCGCTGCGCCTCCTCGGCCAGCTCGGCGAGCTCGGTGGCTGCCTGCTCGCTGGCGTCCATCGCGGCGTGGACGGCTTCGAGGCCGCCGCTCGTCCACGCCTCCCACAACGGGGTGAGCTCCCACGCGCCGGTGGCCCGCAGCGAGATCCCCCGCGGTCCGGTCCGCCGGACCACACCCCGCACGAGCATCATCCAGGAGTGGAACACCGTGGCGGCGTAGGGACCCTGGACGTCCTCGAAGAAGGTGGCGTCGACCGGGCCGGTGGCGTCGTCGAGGGTCAGGAAGACGACCCGGCGCCCCGACCGGATGGGTGGGGTCTGGGTCGCGACCTTGACGCCGGCCACCCAGACCGTGGAGCGGCTGCGTGAACCCAACAGGTCGCGGCTGCGGGTGACCCCCAGCGCGTCGAGCATCGGGGCGTAGAACTCCACGACGTGGGCACTCGCGTCGAGGCCCAGGATGTCGAGCTCGGCACGGACCCGTTCGGGCCCGCTCAGCTCGGGCAGGCCGGTGCCGGTGGTAAGCTCGGGCCGGTCACCGAGGTCGAGGGTGAGCTGGGTCGGCTGGGCGGCCGCGTCCTGCACCGGCAGCGCCGCCTGTGACTGCCGTGCAGCCAGGGCTCGCACGCCCGAACCGTCAGCGACCCCATCACTGGGCGCCCGCCCGCCAACAGGGACCCCTGAGCCGGTCCACGAGCCGGTTCCCGCGCCGACACGGGCGCCGGCCCGGGCGCCGGCCCGTCCGCGGCGGGGTGCGGCCC
>NZ_JBFRFA010000055.1:0-13444 GCF_052114585.1 Pedococcus sp. 2YAF34 | reverse complement strand
CACCCATCGGGGTGCGCGGCACTCGTGCGTCCGGACGCGATCGCCCGGTGCGGAACCCTCTCAGGCGTCGCCGTGCTGCATGGCCTTCGGGAGGTGGCCCGAGGACTTGGCGTAGTACTGCGCAGCCTTGCGGGTCACCGCGACCCTGGTCGCACCGACGGCCAGGCCGGTGAGGGCGGCGAACACCACCGCGTCCTTCCACGGCGTACGGGGGTCGCGGGGGTCGAGGGTCGCGTCCTTGCCGGCTTTCTTCCAGATGGCCGTCACCAGCTTGTTGGCGACGATGCCGGCCAGCACCGCCGAACCCGTGCCCATCACTCGCCACACCATCGGGCCCATGTCGTCCTCCAGCTCGTTCGTCCGTGACCGCTCATACCGCGGTAGTCGCGCGGGATGCCGTCCCTGCTCTCTCACACCACCCTGTCACGGAGGAGTAGCGTGTGCCACGTAACGACAGGGGAGCGCGAGAGCGCTGAGAGTGCGGGCGACCGCAGACCCTCACACCTGATCCGGTTCGCACCGGCGTAGGGAGTCGAGAATCTCGAGCACCTGTCGGTGGTCCGCGGGTGCGGTCGCCGACCGGTGCGACCCCCTCGAACCTTCCTGGATCTCGAGAGGACCACCATGAGCACCACCAACACCCCGACGGTCGCCACGACCCGTCGCGGCAGCATCCGCGCCACCGCCCCCCTCCTGGGCTGGCGCACCGTCGACCTGCTCACCGTCGCCTTCCTGGGTGCGGCCTTCGGCATCGCCTACTGGGGCTGGGGCCTCGCCTACCAGGCGCCGGCCAACGGCCTCGGCGCCGTCTTCCCGCCACTGCAGGGCATCACGAGCGCGCCCTGGCTGATGGCCGGCGTGGTCGGCGGCCTCGTCATCCGTCGTCCCGGCGCGGCCCTGGCCTGCGAGGTCGTGGCGGCGCTCGTCTCCATGCTCCCCGGCACGCAGTGGGGCGCGACGACGCTCGTCTCCGGCATCCTCGAGGGACTCGGGGCGGAGATCGGCTTCCTGCTGCTCGGCTACGGCGCCTTCGGCCTGGGCGCGGCGATGCTCGCCGGGGCCCTCGCGGCCCCGCTCGAGGCGGTGTACGAGTGGGCGGTCTACTGGACCGACTGGGGCATGGGCTACAAGGTCGCCTACGCCGTGGTCTTCACCGTCGCCGGCGCCGCCATCGCGGGCGGCGTGGGCTGGCTGCTCACCCGCGCGCTCGCCGGAGCGGGGGCGCTCGGCGCCTTCCCTGCCGGCCAGGAGGCGCGGGAGTCACGCGCTGTCTGACCATCCCGGGCAGGTCGAGGTCCGGGGACTGGCCTGGCGACCGTACGGCCGCCGTGACCCGGTCATCCCCGGCCTCGACCTGACCATCGGCGCGGGGCAGCGCGTCCTGCTCGTCGGCCCGAGCGGCTCCGGCAAGTCGACGCTGATGCGCGGGCTCGCCGGGGTCCTCGAGGTGGCCGACTCGGGTGAGCGCACCGGCACCGTCCTGCTCGACGGGGAACCCCCCGGTCGGCGGGCCGGAGCCGTCGGCCTGGTGCTGCAGGAACCGGGCGCCGGGGTCGTCTCGGCGACCATCGGCCGCGACGTGGCCTTCGGCCTCGAGAACACCGGGGTGCCCCGCGAGGCAATGCCCGAGCGCGTGACGGCGGCCCTGGCTGCCGTGGGCCTCACGATGGCGCTGGACACCCCGACGCACGCGTTGTCCGGTGGCGAGCAGCAGCGGCTCGCGCTGGCGGGCGCCCTCGCCCTCGAGCCCACCCTGCTCCTGCTCGACGAGCCGACCGCGATGCTCGACCCCGACACCACCGCGTCGGTGCGCGACGTCGTCGACCGGGTGACGGCCGCGCGCGGGCTCACCACAGTGGTGGTCGAGCACCGGCTCGGGCCGTGGGTCGACGTCGTCGACCGCATCATCGTCCTGGACGACACCGGTCACCTCGTCGCCGACGGCGACCCGCACCAGGTGCTCGCCGACCAGGGCGAGGCGCTGGCCGCGCAGGGCATCTGGGTGCCCGGCGTGCCCGACCCGGTGCCGGCCCCGGTCCCACCCGGCACCTTCGGCCCCGGGCGGCTCGGGGCCCACGTGGTCGCGCTCGACGCGGCCGCCGTGCGCGTGGAGCGCTCCGCGCGACGCCTGGACGGCTCGACGCGCACGAGCGTGGCGGTCGACGACCAGTGGCTCCAGGTGCGGGCGGGGGAGGGGCACGCCCTCGTCGGCCCGTCCGGCGCAGGCAAGTCGACCCTCATGCTGGCAGTCGCGGGCCTGCTCGAGCACCAGGCCGGCGAGGTGCGGGTGCACCCCGACCTCGCGGCCGGGGGACGTCGCGACCCCGCCGACTGGGACACCATCGACCTGGCGCGCACGCTGGCGTGGGTGCCCCAGTGGGCGAGCTCGACGATCGTGGCGACGACCGTCCTGGACGAGGTGATGACGACCTCGCGCGCCCTCGGGCTGGTCGAGTCGGAGGCCCTCGCCCGGTGCCGCGCGCTGCTCGACGTCCTCGGGCTCGGCGCCCTCGAGCAGGCCGACCCGCGCCACCTCTCCGGCGGGGAGCAGCGTCGGTTGGCGATGGCCTCGGCCGTCGCGCACCAGCCGGCGGTGCTCCTGGCCGACGAGGCAACCGTCGGCCAGGACCGCCAGACCTGGGCCGCGGTGATGGGGCTGCTCGAGGGCCTGCGGGACGCTGGGTCGGCCGTCGTCCTCACCACCCATGACGCGGGCGCCATCGAGCGCGCCGACCGGGTCACCACCGTCGAGCGGCCCGCCCAGCCGCCCGAGCCCCCGACCCCTCGCCGGCCGCTGGTCACGCACGCGGGTCCCCTGTCCCTGCTCGGCGCCGCGCTGCTCGCGGTGCCCGCAGGGGTGGCGTCGCCGCGCTGGACCGCGAGCCTGCTCGTGCTCGCCCTCCAGCTGCTGCTCGCGGCCGTCGCGCTGAGCGCCCCCGCGCGCCACGCACGAAGGGGCCAGGGCTCCTCGTCCGACCTGGGCCCGGCGCCCCGGGGCCGCGTGACCGGCGTGGCCCTCCGTATGGTGCCCGGGCTCCTCGGCGCGGTGTCCGTGGCCTGGTCGACCTGGCTGCTCGGCAGCCGGGACCTCGACGTGGTGGCCACGGCCGGGCTGCGGGTGCTGGTCATCGTCCTGCCCTCCGCCGTGCTCGTCCAGCACGTCGACGCCGACGCCCTCGGCGACCACCTCGCGCAGCGGCTGCGCCTGCCGGCGCGCCCGGTGGTGGCCCTGGCCGCCGCCCTGCAGCGGGTCCACACGTTCGGTGAGGTGTGGACCGAGATCTCCAGGGCCCGCCGGGTGCGGGGCATCGCGGCGACGGCACGGTCACCGAGGTCCGTCCTCGCCGAGCTGTGGGCCCTCACGCTGGGGATGCTCGTGCGCTCGCTGCAGGCCGCGGCGGCCCTGGCCGTGGCCATGGACGCCCGCGGCTTCGCGACGGCGTCCCGGCGCACCTGGGCCCGGGCGGCGCCGTGGCGGACGGCGGACACCGTCGCGCTGCTCCTGGCGCTCGCGCCCCTCGCCGTCGCGCTGCTCGCCCGCTGACCAACCCCTCGGTGGCGGATCGGCGACGGGTCTGGGGCGGATCGGCGACGGCGCCCCGGCGGGGCAACGAGTGCGTCATCCGGCTCTTGTGCGCCGCCCGCGCCGGGGGCAGGGTGGCCCCATGAACCGCGTCAACGACGACGCCTCCCCGACGTCCCCCGAGGCCATCCGCAACGTCGTGCTGGTGGGGGCGTCGGGGGCAGGCAAGACCGCCCTCTTCGAGCGTCTCGTGGCGGCCCGGGTCCCGGGCCGCCGCGCTCGTGACGGGGACGCCCCGACCACCACGGCGCTGGGCGCGGCCTCGGTGCCGAGCGGCTCGGTCGTGGTCAACCTCCTGGACACCCCCGGCCACCCGGACTTCGTCGGAGAGGTCCGCGCGGGGCTGCGCGCCGCCGACGCCGCCCTGTTCGTCGTCTCGGCCGCCGACGGTGTCGACGAGGCCACCCGCCTGCTGTGGCGCGAGTGCGACGCGGTGAGCATGCCCCGCGCGGTGGCGGTGACGCGGCTGGAGGCCGCCCGGGCCGACTACGACACGACGGTGGCCGCCTGCCGACGGGCGTTCGGCGACACCGAGCCCATCGCGCTGCCGCTGGTCCGTGACGGCGCCGTACGCGGCCTGCTCGCCCTGCTGCGACGGACCGTCACCGACGCGACGGACGGCAACGGCGACGGCGCTCCGGCGCCGGACCGCGCGCCCGACGCCGACGAGGCGGCGCTCATCGACGCACAGCGACCGCAGCTGCTGGAGTCGGTGATCGAGCAGTCCGAGGACGAGGCGCTGCTCGACCGCTACCTCGGCGGCGAGGAGGTCGACCCCGACGCGGTCTCTGCCGACCTGCGCACGGCCATCGCCACCGCACGCTTCTTCCCGGTGCTGCCGACGCATGCCCCCGCCGGGGTCGGTGTCGAGGAGCTGTTCGAGCTCTTCGAGAAGGGCTTCCCCTCGCCGGTCGACGCGGCCGTGCCGACCGTCTACACCGCGGCGGGCGCGGCGTTCGGGCCCGTGACCTGCGACCCCGACGGACCCCTGGTCGCCGAGGTGGTGCGGACGACGACCGACCCGTTCATCGGCCGGCTCTCGCTGGTGCGGGTGTTCAGCGGCACCCTGCGCCCCGACGAGCCGGTGCACGTATCCGGCCACCTGCAGCACTTCGCCGCCCACCTCGTCGACGAGCACGCCGACCACGACTCCGACGACGAGCGCGTCGGACCCCTGTCGTCGCCACTGGCCGACGAGACGCGGCCCAAGGGGGTGGCGGTCGCCGGTGACCTCGCCCTCGTCACCAAGGTCGGGTCCGCCGAGACCTCCGACACCCTCTCGCGCCGCGACCAGCCGGCCCTCGTCGAGCCGTGGGTGCTGCCGAACCCCTTGCTGCCCGTGGCGATCCACGCCCGCTCCAAGGGAGACGAGGACAAGCTGGCCACCGCGCTGCAGCGGCTCGCGGCCGAGGACGTCACCCTGCGCCTGGAGCACAACGCCGAGACGCGGCAGCTCGTCCTCTGGGCGATGGGCCCGGCCCACGTCGACCAGGTCATCGCCCTGCTCGCCTCGCGGCACCACGTGCCGGTAGACGTCGAACCGGTGCGGACGTCGCTCCGGGAGACCTTCGCCCGTCCGACGACCGTGCAGGGCCGGTTGATCAAGCAGTCCGGCGGCCACGGGCAGTACGCCGTCTGCCACCTCGTGGTCGAGCCGCTGGAGCGCGGGGCGGGCATCGAGTTCGTCGACAAGGTCGTGGGCGGAGCCGTCCCGAGGCAGTACATCCCGTCGGTGGAGAAGGGCGTCCGCCACCAGCTCGCGAAAGGCGTCCTCGCCGGATACCCGGTCGTCGACGTGCGCGTCACGCTCACCGACGGCAAGGCGCACTCGGTCGACTCCTCGGACATGGCGTTCCAGACGGCGGCGGCGATGGCGTTGCGGGAGGCGGCCAACGACACGACGGTCGCCCTGCTCGAACCCGTCGACACCGTCCACATCGAGGTCTCCGACGACGCGGTGGGCAGCGTGCTGGCCGACCTGCGGGGCCGGCGCGGACAGGTCCACGGCACCGAGCCCGCCGAGCTGCCGGGGCGGACCGTGGTGCACGCCGAGGTGCCGGCGCACGAGCTGTCCCGCTACCCCGTGGACCTGCGCTCGGTCTCTCACGGCACCGGCTCGTTCACCCGCGCCTTCGCCCGCTACGACTACATGCCGCCGGCCCTGGCGCGCGAGGTCGCCGCCGCCACGGGCTGACCCGCGCGCCCCGGTCCGCTGCACCCCCGTGCGGGCTCTAGCCTTGACCCGTGGACTGGAGCGACTACGACGCTGCCCTGTTCGACCTCGACGGTGTGCTGACCCCCACCGCAGAGGTCCACATGCGGGCCTGGGACGTCATGTTCAACGACTACCTGCGCGACCGCGGCGACGGCCAGCAGCCCTACACCGACGCCGACTACTTCGCCTCCGTCGACGGCAAGCCGCGCTACGACGGCGTGCGCACCTTCCTCGCCTCCCGCGGCATCACCCTGCCCGAGGGCACGCCCGACGACAGCCCGGAGCAGGAGAGCGTCTGCGGCCTCGGCAACCGCAAGAATGCCGCCTTCAGCCAGGTGCTGCACGACGAGGGCGTCACGCCGTACCCCGCCTCGGTGGTCCTGCTCGACCGGCTCGCCGAGCTCGGCGTCGCCGTCGCCGTGGTGTCCTCCTCCCGCAACGCCCCAGCCGTCCTCGAGGCCGCCGGCCTCGCCGACCGCTTCGAGGTCGTCGTGGACGGCCAGGTCGCCGCCGCCCGGGGCCTGCCGGGCAAGCCGGCCCCCGACACCTTCCTGTACGCAGCCGAGCAGCTCGGCGTTCCGCGGGAGCGGGCCGTGGTGCTCGAGGACGCCCTCTCCGGCGTGCAGGCAGGTCGGGCGGGCGCCTTCGGCCTCGTGGTCGGTGTCGACCGCGGCGCCGGCGCACAGGAGCTCAGCGACGGCGGAGCCGACCTCGTCGTGGCCGAGCTCGACGAGCTGGTGCGGCCGTGAACGACGACGGCACGAGCCGGGCCGCGTCCATCCGGCGGGACCCCGTCGACCGCACCCGCTTCCCCGTCGACGAGTGGCGCTGGGTCGAGACCGGCTACTCCAACGACGACCTGGGCGTCACCGAGACGGTGTTCGCCGTCGGCAACGGCTACCTCGGCATGCGCGGCAACCCCGAGGAGGGGCGCGAGACCCACGCCCACGGCACGTTCATCAACGGCTTCCACGAGACCTGGCGCATCCGGCACGCCGAGGACGCCTTCGGGTTCGCCCAGACCGGCCAGACCATCGTCAACGTGCCCGACGTCAAGACCATCAAGCTCTACGTCGACGACGAGCCGCTGCTGCTGTCGGTGGCCGACCTCGAGCACTACGAGCGCTCGCTCGACCTCGCCGACGGCGTGCTGCGCCGCTCGCTCATCTGGAGCACGCCGTCGGGCAAGCGGGTCAAGGTCGAGTCGCAGCGCATGGTGTCCTTCGAGCAGCGCCACCTCGCCGTCATGACCTTCGAGGTGACCCTCCTCGACGGCGACGCCCCGGTGGCCATCTCGTCGCAGGTGCTCAACCGGCAGGACGGCCAGGACGAGTACTTCGTCAAGGCGGCCGCCATGGGCGCCGGCTTCGACCCCCGCCGGGCCAGCACGTTCAGCGAGCGGGTGCTCCTGCCGCAGAGCCACTGGTGCAGCGAGCGCCGCGCCATCCTCGGCTACCGCTGCGCGAACTCGGGGATGACCGTCGCCGTCGCGGTGGACCACGAGATCCGCACGGACAACGCGTTCGAGGAGCTGGCGCACGCGGAGGAGGACCTCGCCAAGAAGGTCTACCGCGTCACTGCCAAGCAGGGCGTGCCGATCACGGTCACCAAGGTCGCCGCCTACCACTCCTCCCGCGGGGTGCCCGTGCGTGAGCTGGTCGACCGCGGACGGCGCACCCTCGACCGGGTGCGCGAGGTCGGTGTCGAGGAGATGTTCCGCGAGCAGCGTCGCTGGCTCGACCGGTTCTGGGCCGACTCCGACGTGGTCGTCGACGGCCACCCGGCGGTGCAGCAGGCCGTCCGCTGGAACCTCTTCCAGCTCGCGCAGGCCGCCGGCCGCGTCGAGCAGGCCGGCATCCCGGCCAAGGGCGTCACCGGCTCCGGCTACGAGGGCCACTACTTCTGGGACACCGAGACCTACGTCCTGCCGTTCCTCAGCTACACCTCGCCGTGGATGGCCCGTGGCGCGCTGCGCTTCCGCTACCAGATGCTCCCGGCCGCCAGGCGCCGCGCACGCGAGCTCTCCCAGTCGGGTGCGGCGTTCCCGTGGCGCACGATCAACGGCGAGGAGGCGTCGGCCTACTACGCCGCCGGCACCGCGCAGTTCCACATCAACGCCGACATCGCCTACGCCCTGTCCAAGTACGTCAGCGCCACCGGCGACGAGGACTTCATGATGCGCGAGGGCATCGACGTGCTCGTCGAGACCGCGCGGATGTGGGCCGACCTCGGGTTCTGGCTCGGCCGGCGCGAGCCCAAGTTCCACATCCACGGCGTCACCGGCCCCGACGAGTACACGACCGTCGTCAACAACAACCTCTTCACCAACGTCATGGCGCGCGACAACCTGCGGCAGGCCGCGCGCTGGTCGCGCATCCTGCAGGAGCGTCGCCCGCTGGAGTACGCGCGGATGGTGGCGCGGCTGGACGTCGACGAGGAGGAGATCGAGGAGTGGGCGCGGTGCGCCCAGGGCATGCACATCCCGTATGACGAGGGGATGGGCGTGCACCCGCAGGACCAGCACTTCCTGGAGCGGGAGGTGTGGGACCTCGCGGCGACCCCGGCCGACAAGCGACCCCTGCTGCTGCACTACCACCCGCTGGTCATCTACCGGTTCCAGGTGCTCAAGCAGGCTGACGTGGTGGCGGCCCTGTTCCTGCAGGGCGACCTGTTCAGCGTCGATGAGAAGCGCGCCGACTTCGAGTACTACGACCCGATCACGACCGGCGACTCCACCCTGTCGGCCGTGGTCCAGTCGATCATCGCTGCCGAGGTGGGCTACCAGGACCTGGCGCTGCGCTACTTCCACGCCGGGCTCTACGTCGACCTCGCCGACCTGCATCGCAACGCCGCCGACGGCGTGCACATCGCCTCGTGCGGCGGGGTGTGGAACGCCGCCGTCTACGGGTTCGGCGGCATGCGCGACCAGAACGGCACCCTGACCTTCGACCCGCGGCTGCCGGCGTCCTGGCCGCGCCTGGAGTTCCGGCTGCGGGTGCGCGGCACGCGGGTCGTCGTCGAGCTGCTGCCGGAGTCGATCTCGTTCACCGTCGTCGAGGGTGGTCCCGTCGAGTTCGTCGTCCGCGGCGAGCGGGTCGAGGCGGCACCGGGCGCTCCGGCCGTCGTCGCGCTCGACGGCCAGGGCCCGGTCCTGACCCGCGAGCTCGGCAGCATGCCGGTGGTGGGTCGTGGCGACGAGCACGAGATGGTCTACACGGCCGGGGTCCCCGACCCGCACCGCCGGGCCCGCCACAACGGCCTCGGCAACGGGACGGGAGACGGCTTCGAGGTCGTCACCGGCACGGTGCCGCCCGCCCGCACCCCGGCGGTGGGACCCGGCGAACTGCCGGTCTGACCCCGTACCCCGCCGCCCGGTCCCCCTCGAGAAGGGGCCACCGGGCGTGCCGGGAACATCGGCGGCCACCACGAAGTTGAGCCTGGTGTACTCAAGTTCGCGACCCCGGATTTGCACCTGCCGGAGCGTCGTCCTAACTTGAGTGAAGGAAACTCAACCTCGAGCACCTTAGGGAGCATCACCATGGCACGTGCGGTCGGCATCGACCTCGGCACCACCAACTCGGCCGTCGCCGTCCTCGAGGGCGGCGAGCCGACGATCATCGCGAACGCGGAGGGTGGGCGCACCACGCCGTCCGTCGTCGCGTTCTCCAAGGGCGGTGAGGTGCTCGTCGGCGAGATCGCCAAGCGCCAGGCCGTCACCAACGTCGACCGCACCGTCCGGTCGGTCAAGCGCCACATCGGCACCGACTGGAAGTCGCCCGAGATCGACGGCAAGGTCTACACGGCCCAGGAGATCAGCGCCCGCATCCTGCAGAAGCTCAAGCGCGACGCCGAGTCCTACCTCGGCGAGGACGTGACCGACGCCGTCATCACCGTCCCCGCGTACTTCGACGACCACGAGCGCCAGGCCACCAAGGAGGCCGGTGAGATCGCGGGCCTCAACGTCCTGCGCATCATCAACGAGCCCACCGCGGCCGCGCTCGCCTATGGCCTCGACAAGGGCAAGGAGGACGAGCTCATCCTCGTCTTCGACCTCGGTGGCGGCACCTTCGACGTGTCCCTCCTCGAGGTCGGCAAGGACCCGGAGGACGGCTTCTCGACCATCCAGGTCCGGTCCACCAGCGGTGACAACAAGCTCGGTGGCGACGACTGGGACGAGCGCATCGTCACCCACCTGCTCACGACGGTGAAGAACACCTCGGGCGTCGACCTGTCCAAGGACAAGATCGCCATGCAGCGCCTGCGCGACGCGGCGGAGCAGGCCAAGAAGGAGCTCTCCTCCTCGACCAGCACCAACATCTCGCTGCAGTACCTCTCGATGTCGGAGAACGGCCCGATCCACCTCGAGGAGACGATGAGCCGCGCGCAGTTCGAGCAGCTCACCAAGGACCTCCTCGACCGCACCAAGCAGCCGTTCCACAACGTCATCAAGGATGCCGGCATCTCGCTGTCGGACATCGACCACGTGGTCCTCGTCGGTGGCTCGACCCGCATGCCGGCCGTGAGCGCGCTGGTCAAGGAGCTCACCGGGGGCAAGGAGCCCAACAAGGGCGTCAACCCCGACGAGGTCGTGGCCGTGGGGGCGTCCCTGCAGGCCGGTGTCCTCAAGGGCGAGCGCAAGGACGTACTGCTCATCGACGTCACGCCGCTGTCGCTCGGCATCGAGACCAAGGGCGGCCTGTTCACCAAGCTCATCGAGCGCAACACCGCCATCCCGACCAAGCGCTCCGAGGTGTTCTCCACCGCCGAGGACAACCAGCCGAGCGTCCTCATCCAGGTCTTCCAGGGTGAGCGCGAGATCGCCCAGCACAACAAGCAGCTCGGCACCTTCGAGCTCAGCGGTATCGCGCCCGCGCCCCGCGGCGTGCCGCAGGTCGAGGTCACGTTCGACATCGACGCCAACGGCATCGTCAACGTCTCCGCCAAGGACCGTGGCACCGGCCAGGAGCAGAAGATCACCATCTCCGGTGGTTCCGCCCTCGCCAAGGAGGACATCGAGCGGATGATCAAGGAGGCCGAGGCGCACGCCGAGGAGGACAAGAAGCGCCGCGAGGAGACCGAGGCCCGCAACACCGCGGAGAACCTCGTCTACTCGACGGAGAAGTTCCTCACCGACAACGCCGACAAGCTCCCCGCCGACGGCCGGGGCGACGTAGACGCCGCGCTCGAGGACCTGAAGGCGGCCCTGAAGCCGGAGTCGGGCGCGACACCCGAGGACATCTCGGCGAAGACCTCCAAGCTCTCCGAGGAGTCGCAGAAGCTCGGCACCGCGATGTACGCCGCCGCGGCCGAGTCCGACCAGGCCGGTGCAGCCGGTGACGGTGCGGGCGGGGGCGCGTCCGCCGGGGCCGGCTCCGACGACGACGTGGTGGACGCCGAGGTCGTCGAGGACGACGAGGAGAAGAAGTGACCGACCAGCACCCGACGGCTGACCAGCCCGACGGAGACGAGGCGATGGTGGGCTCGGAGGAGTTCGAGCCCACCACCGCCGAGGCGGCGCTCGAGGCCGAACAGGCCGCGGTCGCGGGGCAGGCCCCCGCCGGTGAGGCTCCGGCCGCCGGCGAGGCCGCGCCCTCGGGTGGCGCCCACCCCGACACCGCCCTGGCCGCCGAGCGGCTCTCGGACCTGCAGCGGCTGCAGGCCGAGTACGTCAACTACAAGCGCCGGGTCGACCGCGACCGGGCCGTCGTGCAGGAGCGCGCTGCCCAGTCGGTCATCGAGGCGCTGCTGCCGGTGCTCGACGACATCCACGCCGCGCGCGAGCACGGCGACCTCGAGGGCGGGCCGTTCGCGTCCATCGCCGACAAGCTCGAGACGACGCTCGGCAAGTTCGGCTTGCAGCGCTACGGCGCGGCCGGCGAGGAGTTCGACCCCAACCTGCACGAGGCGCTCATGCACACCGCCTGGCCGCAGGACGGCTCGGTCGCCTCGTCCGGTTCGACGACCGTCGTGCAGGTGCTCCAGCCGGGGTACCGTGCGGGCGAGCAGGTCCTGCGTGCGGCGCGCGTCGCCGTGGCGGACCCCGAGTGACACCAGCAGAACCAGCACGACCCGCCACCCCGCACCGCTGAGAGGAGGACGCCCGCATGGCCAGCCAGGACTGGTTCGAGAAGGACTTCTACGCGATCCTCGGCGTCCCCCAGGACGCCGACGCGGCCGCGATCAAGAAGGCCTACCGCAAGCTCGCCCGCAAGCACCACCCCGACCAGAACGCGGGTGACGCGGCGTCCGAGCAGCGCTTCAAGGACATCGGCGAGGCCCACTCGGTCCTCGCCGACCCCGAGAAGCGGCGCGAGTACGACGCCGTCCGCCAGATGGCCCGAGGGGGCGCCCGCTTCACCGCGGGCGGCCCCGGCGGCGGCGCGGGGGCCGGCGGCTTCGAGGACGTGTTCTCGTCGATGTTCGGCGGCGGTGGGGCCGGCGGGCCGCGCGTCCGCTACTCCACCGGCGGCGGGGGCGGGCAGCCCAACCTCGAGGACCTGCTCGGCGGCATGTTCGGCGGAGGTGGCGGCTCGCCGTACGGCGGGGGCGCGGGCTTCCGCGCCCCGACCGGTCCGCGCAAGGGCGGCGACCTCACCGCGCGGACGTCCCTGTCGTTCCGGGACGCCGTCCAGGGGGCCACGGTCACCCTCGGCACCGGTGGCGGCGACCAGGTCACGACCCGCATCCCGGCCGGGGTCAAGGACGGCCAGAAGATCCGGCTGCGCGGCAAGGGCCAGCCGGGCGACCGCGGCGCCGAGCCGGGCGACCTGATCCTCACGGTGACCGTCGACAAGCACCCGGTCTTCGGGCGCGAGGGCGACAACCTCACCGTCGACCTGCCCGTCACCTTCGCCGAGGCGGCGCTGGGGGCCACCGTCTCCGTGCCGACCCTGTCGGGCGAGCCCGTCAAGGTGCGGATCGCCCCTGGCACCCCCAGTGGCCGGGTGCTGCGCGTCAAGGGCCGCGGGGTCCCGGTGAAGTCCGGTCCCGGTGACCTGCTCGCCCGCGTCATGGTCGTCGTGCCGCAGCGGCTCTCCGACGACGCCGTCGCAGCCGTGGAGGCGCTGCGGGCGCAGGACGAGGGCCAGGACCCCCGCGCCGAGCTCTTCGCCAACGCGCGGAGGTGACCCGTGGTGGCCGAGGTCCGGGGCTTCTCGCCTGACGACGACGCGCCCGTCTTCGTCATCTCCGTCGCCGCCACGCTCGCGGGGATGCACGCCCAGACGTTGCGGCAGTACGACCGGCTCGGCCTGGTCAGCCCGTCACGCACCCGCGGTGGTGGCCGACGCTACTCGGGCCGCGACGTGGCGATGCTCCGCGAGGTGCAGCGACTGTCCCAGGAGGGCGTGAGCCTCGCCGGCATCCAGCGCATCCTCGAGCTCGAGAACCAGGTCGACGCCCTGCAGTCCCGGGTCCGCGAGCTCGACCGCGAGGTCACGGCACTGCGCGGGGCCGCCGGGCTCGGCCACAGGGTGTTCGCCGTGGGGCCGACCGGTGACGTCATCGCCGTCCGGGCGGGGCAGCGGCCCCGCAGCGGCCGGTCGCAGGCGCTCGTCGTCTGGCGCCCGACCCCCCGAGGCTGAGGTCTGGCCGACCGGCGGGCGCGGGCAGCCGCCCGCACCCGTCGCTGCCGCCCTCTCGCGGCC
>NZ_JBFRFA010000054.1:0-18019 GCF_052114585.1 Pedococcus sp. 2YAF34 | reverse complement strand
GTCCTGACCGGGTCAACCGCTCAAAGACCCGCAGCACCTCAAAGACCCGCAGCACTGAGGAGGACGACGGGTGACGGGCAGGGGTTCACGAGCCGCCGCTGCTGGACTGCGCCGGGCCGGTGCTCGGCTGCACCGGCGCCACCGGCTGGAAGCCCTGCTGCGCCGGCGCCGGGGCCGGGGCCTTGCGCGTCGTGTGGTGCCGGGTCCTGGTGCTCGGGCGCCGTACCGGTTGCGGCGTGGGCTCCGGCTGGGGCACCTGCTCGTCACGGACGGCACGGTCGTCGGAGGCGCGGGTCGCGGCGGCCGCGGCGGCGCTCGCGTGGTCGCCGGCCAGGTGGACCGCCACGAAGCCGGAGCCGACGAGGGCTGCCAGCAGCGACCCGACCGTGGTGCGGCGGATCGCGCGGAGGACGCGCTGGGGGTCTCGTGATCTCATACCCCGACGGTGCGGCGGCCACCTGTGGGCACCCTGTGGCCGGGCTGGGGGTTGCTCCGCCGGTATGGCGTCACAAGCGTCCCCTCGCGGGCGGGGCCCGCGGACGGGCCCGGGGGACGCGCCGGTGGACCTGCTGGAAGACTGCAGCGCATGCGCATCACGGCACTGGCCGGTGGCGTCGGAGGCGCACGCTTCCTGCGCGGCCTCCGCACCCACCTCGACCGCACCCCCGGCCTCGGCGACACCGAGCTCACCGTCATCGGCAACACCGGCGACGACATCAGCCTCTTCGGGCTGCGGGTGTGCCCCGACCTCGACACGCTGATGTACACCCTCGGCGGCGGGATCCACGAGGGCCAGGGCTGGGGGCGCGCGGAGGAGACCCACCGGGTGCAGGGAGAGCTCGCGGCGTACGGCGCCGTGCCCCAGTGGTTCGGGCTCGGCGACCTCGACTTCGGCACCCACGTCGTCCGCTCGCAGTGGCTCGGCCAGGGCGTCTCGCTCTCGGAGGTCACGGCCCGGCTCTCGCAACGGTGGGGGCTGCCCGACCAGCACGTCCGGCTGCTGCCGATGACCGACTCCCCCGTCGAGACCCACGTCGTCGTCGAGGACGACGAGGGCCAGCGCGCGATCCACTTCCAGGAGTGGTGGGTGCGGCACCAGGCCTCGATCCCCGCACAGCGGTTCATCGCGGTCGGCATGGACCGCGCCACCCCGGCCCCGGGCGTCCTCGACGCCATCCGGCAGGCCCACGTCGTCCTCCTCCCGCCGAGCAACCCAGTGGTCTCGATCGGCATCATCCTCGGCGTGCCGGGTGTGCGAGATGCGTTGCGGGGCACCGCTGCTCCCGTCGTGGGCGTCTCCCCCCTCATCGGCGGCCTACCGGTGCGCGGCCACGCGGACGCCTGCCTGGCCGCCATCGGGGTCGACACCACGGCCTCTGCCGTCGCCGGCCTCTACGAGGACTTCCTCGACGGGTGGCTGGTCTCGCAGGATGACGCCGCCGGCGTGCGCCTCCCCCGCGCCACGGTCCGCGCCCGGCCGCTGCTCATGACCGACCGCGACGCCGCCGCCGACATCGCCGGCGCCGCCCTCGACCTGGCCCTCGAGCTCGCCGGCCCCGGTGCCGCCGCGGGGCACTGAACCGTGGTCGGCCTGACGCTGCTGCCGGTGACCGGGGTCCCCGAGGTCCACACCGACGACGACCTCGCCGACCTGCTGCTCACGGCGCTGGCTTCGTCCGGCCTCGAGCTCGTCGACGGTGACGTGCTCGTCGTCTCCAGCAAGGTCGTCTCCAAGTCGCTCGGCCTCTGGGCGGACGGCGCCGACCACACCGCCGCCGTCGCTGCTCAGACGGTGCGCGTCGTGGCCGAGCGCCGTGCCGGTGACCGCGTCACGCAGGTCGTGCAGGCGGTCGCCGGGCCGGTCATGGCGGCAGCCGGTGTCGACGCCTCCAACACCGGCGGCCGCGACGACGTGCTGGTCCTGCCGGCCGACCCCGACGCCGAGGCGGACCGTCTGCGGCTCACGCTGCTCGCCGCCACGGGGCTGCAGCGCCTCGGGGTGGTGCTCAGTGATACCGCCGGACGTCCGTGGCGCGCCGGGCAGACCGACTTCGCCCTGGGCGCCAGTGGCCTCGAGGTGCTCGACGACCTGCGCGGCGGCGTCGACGCGGACGGGCGCCCCCTGCACGTCACCGCGCGGGCGGTGGCCGACGAGCTCGCCGCCGCGGCCGACCTCGTCAAGGGCAAGACCGACGCCGTGCCTGCCACGGTCGTCCGCGGGTCGCGGTGGGCGAGCGCCGACGCCGGGCCCGGCGCGCGGGCCCTGCTGCGGCACGGCCCCACCGACTGGTTCGGGCTGGGCAGCGTCGAGGCCGTGCGCTCGGCGCTCGGCACCGCTCCCGGCACTGCCGCCTCTCTCGAGGACGGGATCCCTTCAGTGGCACCCGAACCCGTGGCCGACCGCCTCGGCCGGGCCGTCGCTGTCGCCCTGCGCGGCGCCTCCGAGGCCGGGGTCGATGTCGGAAGCCGTGGGGGCGCAGGATCAGGGGCCGCGACCGCGGCCGATACCCACGAGCTGCGCGTCAGCGCCCCGAGCGGCTACGAGCTCGGCGTGGCCGTGGCCCGCCTGCAGGTCGCCCTGTGGGGCGAGTCCCTGCACGCCGAGGCCCCTGCAGAGGTCGACGGGCTCGAGGCCACCCTCACCGTCACCGAACGCCGCTGGACCTGACGACGCCGCCGCGTGGCCGGCGCGTCAGACCCGCCCGGGGAGGTGGGTGCGCGGCGCCATCCGGGGCCCTCGGCGCGGGCGGAAGTGGCCGTCGAGCTCGAGCAGCCGCTGCACGCGGTAGCGGTGCCCGCGGTAGGGCTCGAGCAGCTCGGCGAGCACGTCGTCGTCGCGGGCCTCGCCCAGCAGCGCCCAGGTGATGTTCTTGGCCACGTGGTAGTCGCCGAAGCTCACCGCGTCGGCGTCGCCGAGCGCCCGCTGCGCCACCTCCGACGACGTCCACACGCCGATGCCGGGTACGGCGCGCAGCCGGGCCCGCGCCTGCGTCGCCGTGAGCCCGACGCACTCCTCCAGCCGTCCGGCGACCTTGGCCGCGCGCACCACCGTCGCCGAGCGGGCCCCGTCCACGGACGCACGCAGCCACTCCCACGACGGCACGGTCGCCCAGGTCGCCGCGTCGGGGGCGACCCACAGGCGCCGCTCCTCCCCCGGCCCCGGCGCCCGGGACCCGAACCGGTGCACGAGCCGCCGGTAGCCGCCGAAGGCCTCCTGCCCCGTGACCTTCTGCTCGATGATGCCGGGCACCAGCGCGTGCATGACCAGGCCGGACCGCGGGACGTGCCACGCGGCATACCGGCGCCGGGCACGCTCGACCTGCGGGTGGTGGGCGACGAAGCCGCTGTCGTCGTCGGCGTCCCCGAGCAGCTCGGGCACCTGCGCGAGCACCCACTGGGCACCGGGGCCCCATGCGGTGGCCACCACCTCCCCGAGGTCGTCACGCTGCTCGAGGCGCAGGGTGGCCGGGCCGGCGGGCGTCGGCAGCCCCAGCCACCAGCCGTCGCCGCGGTCGGGCTGGAACGTCGGGTCGCCGCCGCCGCGACGCAGGATCGAGATGAGCAGGCCCACCGACACCGGCCGCGGCGAGCGCCACACGCGACGGTGCTCTGCGGTCATCGACGGGCTCGGGGACATGCCGCCAGTGTCGCGCGTTCGGGTGACAACGACCCAAGGTGGGGCCCGTAGACTCTGCGCGACCCGACCCCGAGCCACCGAGGAACCCGTGAGCAACAAGCGAGTCAGCCAGGACCGCAAGGCGCGCCTGGCCGAGATCCAGAGCCAGCAGAAGGCCAAGGAGCGCAAGGTCAAGGCCGGCATCGGCATCGCCCTCGTCGTCCTGCTGCTGGGCCTCGGCGGTGTCGTGGCGTATGCCGTCGACGACGCCAAGTCCGGTCAGCTGCCCAACCTCGGGGTCTCCGTGGCCGCGGCCTCCTGCGGCCCGGTCACCACCGACGCCGGCGGCGGCAGCGGCGAGCACGTCGGCCCGGGCACCAACAAGCCCGACGAGACCTCGGTGAAGTACGACACCGTCCCGCCGAGCCACGGCCCGCACTTCGCGACCCCCGACGTCAGCGGACGCGACTTCTACACCGCGGCCGACCGCCCGCCGCTCGAGACCCTCGTGCACAACCTCGAGCACGGCTACACGATCCTCTGGTACGACGGCAGCAAGGTGAAGGACACCGCGCTGCTCAAGGACGTCGCCGACAAGGCCGACAAGCTCCCCGAGTCCTCGGGCAAGTTCAAGGTCGTCGAGTGGGACGCCAGCCGTGGCGCGTTCCCGGCCGGCAAGCCCTACGCCCTCGCGCACTGGGCCAAGGACGCAGGCCACCGCCAGATGTGCGGCGACCTGTCCGGCCAGGCCGTCATCGACTTCGTGAAGAAGTACCCGGCCAGCGACACCCAGGAGCCCGGCGCCGCCTGACGCCCCTCCCTGCCCTCACGACGAAGGCGCCGCCCACTTGCGGGCGGCGCCTTTCGTGTGTCCGGCTCAGCGACGGCGGAACGTGAGCAGGATGAACGTGTAGTCCAGCCCGACGCGGTCCCAGTGCACCGGGCGCTCGGCGTGCGAGAGGGCGTCCGAGGTGGCCAGGTCGCCGACGAGCTCGAGGCCCGCGGCGTCGGCCGTCGCGACCAGCTCTCGGATGTCCTCGGGCCCGAAGATCTTGACCTCGCTGCCATACGCCGTCCGGCCGGTGGTGTCGGGCGGCGACTGGTCGTAGTCGGTGGAGACGCACAGCACCCCGCCGGGGCGCAGCACACGGGCGGTCTCGTGCAGGAACGCCGCCACGGGTACACCGTGCTCGATGACCGACATGCAGGTGACCGCGTCGAGCGAGCCGTCGGGCAGCCCGGTGGCGGTCACGTCACCGTGCCGGAAGACGACCCCGTCGCGGTGCACCTCGGCACCGAACTCGAGGTTGATCCCGAGCAGCGACCCGGGCGCCTCGCCCAGGCCGTAGAGCCGCAGCCAGGGCAGGACGGGTGAGTACCGGGCGCTGCCGGCGTCCATCACCCGCGCCGAGCGCGTGCCGTCCTCGGCGAGGCGCAGCACCGCACCGACGGCACCGAGCGCGTCCCAGTTCTTCGGCAGGTCGCGGTGCAGTGGCAGTCGCAGGTGCCGGCCCTCGGCGACCGCGGCCTCCCAGTCGGCGGCGGTGCGCAGCACCGCGGTGGGGGCGACTGTGGTGGGGACCGGTCGGTTGGCGGCATACCCGCGCCGCGACTCGGCACGCCGCTGGACGGCGACGCGGGCCCACAGGACACGTTCGGCCGCGCGCTTGGCGACGGCGAGCAGGGGTCCCCCGGGCGGTGCGGCCACCTGGCCCGAGGCAGACGCCTCGTCTGGTGTGGTCATGGGCGCCAACCTATCCCGCGGGCGCGTCGTCGACGACGACGTGGTCGCGCTCGCGTTCCTCGCGTGAGGTGAGCAGGTGGTGGCGGCGGGCGTAGGCCCACCCGAGCAGCGCGAACAGGACGTCGGCCAGCACGGTGAGGAACCGGGAGAGCACGACGACCGCGGTGGCGGCCGAAGTCGAGCTGACCGGCGCGAGCATGAGCACCAGCAGGCCCTCACGCACCCCGACCCCGGCGGGCAGGACGACGCTGAACATCGCGAGCGACGAGGCGAGCGCGAACCCGCACAGCGTCGCGACGAGCAGCCCCGAGACGTCGGCGGTCGCCCCGGTGGCCCGCAGCAGGACCAGGGCGTGCAGGCCGGAGCAGATCCACGTGAGGACGAACAGGCCGCTCGCCTTGGCGATCGCGCGGCCGGAGAGCTGCCGCTCGAGGGGTTCGCGCCGCAGGACACGCAGCACGGTGGCGACCCCCCAGTTGAGCAGGGGCGGGTAGAAGGCGACCGCGAGGACGGGGACGGCGACCAGCGCCAGCCACCCCGCCGTCGAGGCGTCGCCCCCGGTCAGCAGCAGCGGCACCGCGGGGAGGCCGACGATGAGCCCGCAGATCGCGGCGATGGCCACGGACAGGAACGCCACGACCGCCGAGCGCCGGCGCGGGATGTGCAGCCGAGCCCCCATCTCCGCCTGGGCGACGATGCTCCACACGGCGCCGGGCAGGTACTTGCCCAGCTGCCCCACGAAGAACACCCCACCGGACGGCGCGACGTGCAGCGGCGAGCCCAGCTCGGCCAGCAGGACGCGCCAGCCCAGCATGGTCAGGACCGGGGGGATGCAGGCGAGCGCGGCGGCGAGGACGAAGGTGCCACCCTCGACCTTGTCGATGTCGGCGGACACGTCGGCCCAGTTGCGGGCGACCGCGACCGCGACGGCTGCGACGACGAGCAGGGCGAGCACGATGCGCAGGACGGTGGAGACGCGGGCGCGACTCATCAACGCCTCCTCAGGGTCAGCCGCAGCAGCCCGTATGCCGTGTCGGTGCGGGTGGAGGTGCCCGACGCCTGCCGCATCCGCCCGGTGATGTCGCCGTCGAGGTCGCCGACCAGGACGAAGCCGAGGTCGTGGGCCCGCGCGAGGACGGCCCGGACGTCGGCCGGTCCGAGGGCGCCCTCGGCGCTGCCCGGGCCGATCGGCAGGGTGGTGCACAGCAGGCCACCGGACTTCAGCGCCCACGACGCCTGGCTCATCGCCTCGTCGACGTCGTCGGCGTCGCAGCCGCCGGGGTGCAGACGGACGATGACGTCGAGCGACGCGGTGTCGACGTCGAGGACCTCGACGCTGGAGCGGTGGCCGGTGAGCTCGAGCTCGACGGGGGCGAACCCGATGGCCCTGGCCCACCGCGACAGCGGTGAGCGGGCGCCCGACTCGTCGACGATGACCGCGCTGCGACGGCCGTCGTCGCGGACTCGGACGATGGCGGCGAGGGCACCGAGCGCGGCCCAGGCGGCGATGCCGTCGCTGCAGCGCGGCAGGCCCAGCGACCGGGCGAACGCCTTCGCCTCGTCGGCGTCGTGCCCGTCGGCGAGGATGTCGGAGGGGTGGATCCAGTCGGGGAGGTCGGCGCGGCCGAGCTCGACCTCGGGCCGTGACGCCGCGACCAGGCCGCGCACCGCCGAGGACACCCGGTGGCGCAGGTGGCCGACGACTGCCGCCGGGCCCGTGCCGCCCGTGTGGTCGCCGGAGCCCGGGGCGTCGGTGCTGGTGGGGGCACCGTCGGTGCTGGTGCTGGTGCCGGTGCCGGGGGTGTCGGTGTCGTTGTCGTCCATCTCGGCCGGCTCGACGGCGGCGAGCGCCTCGATGGTGCCGACGTAGTTGGCCCACGGCCCCGACAGGTCCGGCGGCCGCACGGCAGCGCGCAGCTGCTCGGTGTAGTCGCGGTCGGCGAGGCGGCGCAGCGCCTCCACGAGGGCGTCCTTGTCGTTGGGCGGCACGAGCAGGCCGTCGACACCGTCGCGCACCTGGCTGCCGAACGTGCCGACGTCGGAGGCGAGGACCGGCAGGCCGTGCTGGCGGCCGAGCAGGGCGTTCTGGGAGGCGGTGGCGCTGCGGTAGGTCAGGGCCAGCACGTCGTGCGACGCCAGCAGCGGGGCCAGCCGGTCGGCAGGCACGTAGCCGCCGTGCACCTCGACGCGGCCGCGCAGCCGCGGGTCCTGCGCCAGCTCCTTGACGCGTTCGCCGCTGGAGCCCCACATCTCGCCCGCGACCGTCAGCGTCGGGCCCGGCACCTGGGCCAGCGCCTCCATGAGCAGGTCGACGCCCTTGTAGTCGCGCACCATCCCCAGCGCGAGCAGCCGCGGCGGCCCGTCGTGGGTGGTGCGCTCGACGGGGGCGCCGCCGGGCAGGTGGGGCGGCAGGTCGGTGACCGAGACCCGAGGCGCGTGCAGCTCGTGCGCCAGGCGTGCCTGCTCGTCGCTGTGCACGAGCACCGCGTCCACGCGCTCGAACAGCTGCTGCATCAGCTCGCGGTCGCCGAGGTGCGCCTCGTGGGGCAGCACGTTGTGGGCGATCACGACGGTGCGCGGTCCGGGTCGACGCGTGCCGGGTCGACGCGTACCCAGAGCCGCCGACGTGGCGCGACGGCCGGCACCGGCGGCGCGCAGCAGCGCCAGGTGGGCGGGGACCACTGCGGGGATGACGTGGACCACCACGACGACGTCGAACCCGCGCAGGCGACGCCCGGTCCGCACCCAGGTGTCGGGGCGGGCCCAGCTCAGCGCCCGGACGGTGTGCGGGAACGGCTCGACGTCGGGCGCGCCCCCGGGGACGGCCTGCTCACCGGGGTAGAGCTTCGAGGGGTACAGGTGCGACCACGACACCAGCGTGACGTCGTGGCCGGCCTCGGCCAGCTCGTGCGCGAGGCTCGTCGTGTGGGCAGCCACCCCGCCCTTGTAGGGGTGCGTGGGACCGACGACGGCGACCTTCAGCGCGGCAATGGGCGTCACCGCAGCGTCGTCACACGCCCGTGCGCGAGCGCACGACCAGGTCGGACAGCAGCGCCAGCGAGCCGATCATGATGCCGCTGACGATGAGCAGCACCGTGCTCGCCGGGAAGTAGAACGGGTGGCGCACCATGTCGACGACGGCCTTGAGGACGCCGATGACGACCAGCCACAGGGCCGGGGGCATGAGCACCTTGAGCGGGTCGAAGTACATGACCATCCGCAGCACCTGGAGGATGTAGCGGTAGGCGTCGCGGACGAAGTGGAACTTGCTGACGCCCGCGCGCTTGGCATAGCTCGTCGGCACGTACTTGATGTCGTGCTGGTTGGACAGGAACGCCAGCGTGATCGTCGTGACGCAGCTGAAGCCGGGGGGCAGCAGGCGCAGGTAGGGAAGCGACACCTCGCGGCGGAACGCGCGCAGACCCGAGTTGAGGTCGGGGATCTTCTGGTTGGAGAGCTTCTCGGCGATCTTGCGGATCAGCCACTTCGCCGGGACGCGGGCCCACTTGTGCGTGCCTTCCTCGGTGGTGCGGGCGCCGACCACCTGGTCGTAGGACTGGTCGTCGCGCAGGATCCGCACGAGCTCGGGGATGCGCTCGTTCTCGTAGGTCATGTCGGCGTCGGTCCAGACGACGA
The DNA here is from genome assembly GCF_052114585.1 of Pedococcus sp. 2YAF34. Taxonomy (NCBI): domain Bacteria; kingdom Bacillati; phylum Actinomycetota; class Actinomycetes; order Micrococcales; family Intrasporangiaceae; genus Pedococcus; species Pedococcus sp. 2YAF34. Next base: position 9,023 of record NZ_JBFRFA010000054.1, on the reverse strand, counting down.
TCTCGCCGTACGCCTGCTGCGTGCCGATCCGGCGGGCCGTGCCGCTGCCACCGTTGCGGCGGAACGGCATCACGCGGATGTTCGCGTAGTCGCGGGCCGCCTGGTGCAGCACCTCGAGGGTGTCGTCGGTGGACGCGTCGTCGATGCAGAGCAGCTCGTAGGTGAACTCGCTGGCGTTCATCGCCGTGGTGATGCGGTCGATCTCCTGCAGGACGTGCTCGGCCTCGTTGAAGCAGGGCAGCACGATGGTGACGTACGGCTTGTCGGCGTCCTGCGCGCTCTGCGGGGTCGCCGCCGTGCTCGGCAGGTATGCCGCGTCGGCCGGGTGCACCGCCAGCTGCCCGTCCGCCGTGGTCACCGGACCCTGCTCCTGGCCGCTCGGCGCGGCCGGGATCATCTCGGTCTCGGGGCTCGTCGCGGTCGGGATCATCTCGGTCTCCGGGCTCGTCGCCGAGGCGGTCGCGGGGCCTGCGACGGGGACGGCCTGACCGGTGCTGGTGTGCTCGCTCATCTCGGCGCCGAGCCTACCCGCCACCACGACGCACGACGCACAGGCAGCAACCCCGCGCCGCACCCCCGCGCCTCACCCTGCGCCATACCCGGGTCTTTGAGCGGTTGACCCGCCCCTGACCGGGTCAACCGCTCAAAGACCCGGGCTCGGTCCACCCACGGGCCGCCCACGGGCCGCCCACGGGCCCACTCCCACCGCGCACCCGTGGCGGCGGCAGGGCCGCGCCGTACCGCTCCACCCGCGGGCGCCCAGGATCGCCGCGATGTCGTGGGCGGTCTGGCACGGCGTCACAGCGACGTCGTTCCAGAACACCCGCGTGGTGGTGCGGCCCTGGCCCAACAGCAGCCGGTCGCGCCGCCCGTCACGGACGCGGTCCGACCACTGCTCGTGACCGAGGCGGCCGTCCACCTCGACGACGAGCCGGTACGCCGTGTACTCGTGGTCGTGCCACCGTCGCCTCCCGAGGTCCGACGGCGACTGCGACACCGAGCGAGGCAGGCCGTGGGCGCGTTCCACGTCGCGCAGGTAGAGGAGCTCCGCACCGCTCTGCGCCCCGGCTGCGACGTCCGCCAGGGCCAGACCCATGACTGCTGAGTGGCGGTGGCCGCCCCGAGCGCGCAGCTCGCGGCGCAGCTCGGCTGCCGAGACCAGCTCCTTCTGGACGGCTCGCGCGGCGAGGGCCACGGCATCGATCGCCGAGCCGCTCGTGCCGACATCGAGGACGGTGGCGGCGACCGTCGTCCGCCAGGGCCAGGCCCGCTCGTCGACCAAGTCGTCCCACCGCATGGAGCGCCTGACGCGGATCCCCGGGCCGGTCCGGACCTGACGCCGCTGCGGCACCACGACCTCGACCGCGGGCGGGGCGACAGCCACCAGACCCCACAGGAAGGCGGCAGACCGTCCGCGGAGAGCGGCGTCCGCCACAACATCGCCCGAGCTGCAGCGCAGGAGTGCGGCCGTTGCCCGGGTGACCCAGTCGTCGCGGCCGGGCCGGGTCAGGTAGACGCCGTGCTGCACCGCCACCCACCGCCCACTCGTCACCCGCCACTCGACGGCGTGCGCGCTCATCCCCGCGGCGAGGCACTGCCGGCGAGTCAGGAGGTCGCGCTGCTGGTCGGCGAGGACCCGCAGCCGGTGCCAGTCGGTGGCCATGACCGCCACACTGCCGACTCGAGCCCCGTGGAACGTCGACTTGTCCACACCCTCCCGTCCCACCCCGCAGTCTTTGAGCGGTTGACCCGGCCATCACCGGGTGAACCGCTCAAAGACTCCTGGCTGGGCGGGTACGGGGCGGGTCGGAGTGGGGGTCGGGGCGACTGGTTTCGCTTGGCACGGCGACCTGTGGAACGGTGGGCACGTGGACACGGACCAGGTGCTCGACCTGATGAAGGCCGTCGCGGCGGAGGTCATCACGCCGCGGTTCCGATCGCTCGCCGACGGCGAGGTGATGGAGAAGAACCCCGGAGACCTGGTGACCGTCGCCGACCAGGAGTCCGAGGCGATCCTCACGCGGGAGCTGTCGGCGGCGTTCCCCGACGCGTTCGTCCTGGGCGAGGAGCGGACCTCGACCGACCCGACGACGCTGGACCGCTACGTCGAGGCCGAGCACGCGTTCACGGTCGACCCGGTCGACGGCACCAAGAACTTCGTCCACGGCTCCCCCGACCACGCGGTCATGGTCAGCGAGATCCGCCGGGGCGAGACCGTCCGCGGCTGGATCTGGCAGCCCGAGCACGGGGTGGCCTGGGTCGCCGAGAAGGGCTCCGGCACCTGGCGCAACGGCGAGCGAGTCGTCCGCGAACCCGTGCCCGACGACGTGCCCCCGATGGGCGTCACCTCGATCTGGCCGCTGCGCGGTCACTCCCTCGGCTCGCTGCCCGCACTGGTCGGCTCTTGGGTCTGCTGCGGCGTCGACTACCCGCGGCTCATGGAGGGCGCGGCCGACTACATCCTGTACGCCCGCAACAGCCCTTGGGACCACTCCCCCGGTGCGCTCATGGTGCGCGAGGCCGGCGGCGTCGTCGGCCACCCGGACGGCACGCCCTACTCCCCCACTGCGCTCACGCCCGGCATCATCGTGGCTGCCGACAAGGGCACGTATGCCGCCGTGCGCCGCCTCGCCGCCGACGCCTTCGCCCGCCGCAGCTAGAACTTCGCCCGGATACCGGCCCAGGGGCCGAAAACTGGGGCGCGAACGCGGCGCCCCCTGCGACTACGGCTTCGGGGTACCCAGCCAGACCTGGACGGGGAGCTCGACGAGGTGGTCGGGGCGGCGTTCGAGCAGCCGGGCGTCCTCCCGGACCCGCCGGTCGGTGCCGACCACCGCGTGGGCCAGGCCGAGCCTCGTGAGTGCGTCGGTCGAGTCGGCCGCGAGCAGGACGAGGCGGCCGCCGCGCGCGTCGACGGCCGTGGCGACCTGGTCGACCGCGGCCGCGAACCGCGCGGGGTCGTTCCGCAGGGCCGAGGTCGTCGACAGCGCCGGCACGCCGCAGTAGCCGCGCAGCACCTGCGGCCACTCGTTCGCCGCCCTGCTGTCGGCCATCAGCACGACGTCACCCGGGTGCAGCTGGGCACAGACCTCGTCGACCGCAGCCAGCTCGCCCAGCTCGACGCGCTCACCGAGGTGGGGCAGCGTGGCCAAGGCGCTGGGCACGAGCAGCGCGGCCGCGATGCCGATGCTCACGGCCACGTTGACGGCGTACGGCAGGCGTCGCGTCGACCAGCGGGAGGCCACTGCTGCGGCTGCGACGACGAGGAGCACGACGGTGGGCAACGCGATGACGAGCCGCCGGTCGGCCCACGGGTGGTCGGGCGTGATGCCCGGGCGGTAGAGCGTGAGCAGCGTGGACCCGACCGCGACGACGGCCGGCCCGGCCCACGCCGGGAGCTCGCGTCCGTCGACCCAGGCCGAGGCGGCGCGGTGCGCGAGGACGGCGACCGCCACCAGCGCGATCACCAGCGCCACAGGGCCCACCCACCAGGCCATCCAGACCACCGACTGCTCGGCGTAGGTGCGGCCCCCGTCGACCGGAAGCCCCTGCCGCGCCTGGAGCCCGGCGACCACCCGCGACCCCGGGTCGGCGGCCGACTGCCGCACCGTCTGCCACAGCGGGCGCGACGCCAGGAAGACCCCGATGACGACGAACAGCCCGGCGAGCGCCCGGGGCAACCATGCCTGCACGAGCGAGCCGGCCGACCAGCCGCGCCGGGCGCCGGCGACGACGACCGCGGCCACGACCAGCAGCACGACGCCGAGGGCCACGAGCGGCAGCAGCGACCCGGCGATGCTGCCGAGGTACTCGCTCGACGTGAGCCAGGTCAGCCCGAACGAGACCACGGCCGAGCCCGCCGTGGCCCAGCCGAGCACCCGCGCGTGCGCCTGCCGCTGCACCAGGGCGAGCGCCACGACGGGGACCACGAGGCTCGCCTCGCGCAGCGCGTCGACGCGGATGACGACCGCACCGCCCATGAGGACCCCGGCGGCGAGGGCCGCCGACCGGGCGGCGGCGGCCTCCCCCACCCGGGCGCTGCGGGCCGCCAGCACGAGGGCGACGAGGCCGCCGGCGAGGACCGGCAGGGCGACCGGCTCGGAGTACGTCGCGCGGGCGACGTGCACGAGCGGGAACACCACCGCCGTACCGAGCGCTGCCAGCGGCCCCCAGCGCGGACCGGTGAGCAGCGAGGCCAGCAGGCCGATCGACAGCACGGCGAGCCCCCAGAGCAGCGCGGGTGCCCAGAAGAGCGCGGTCGCGCCGCCGAGCCACCACGCCACGGAGTACCAGGCCGAGGTGCCGACGGGGAACTGCGGCTGGATGGTCGGGTGCTGGGGTGAACCGGTGGCGTAGAACGCCGGGCTGGCCAGCGTGATGCCGTCGATGCGTAGCACGTCGGGGCCGCCGACCGAGTCCGCAGCGAGGTCGACGGGACGGGCGTGGCCGGTGGCGAGCTGGATGGAGGACTGCAGGTAGGACCCGGAGTCGCGACGCGGCAGCACCTGCTCGGAGTGGGTGAGCCCGACCCCCACGGTGGAGGCGAGCGCGAGGGTGACGAGCAGCGCGCCCGACCACACGGGCAGCGGCCTCACGGGGACCTTGCCGGACAGGAAGCCGGCGACGAGGGCCAGGACGACCAGGACCGGCAGGGCGACCCACGGCTGCCACAGGCCCACCAGCGCGAGGACCGCGGCCGCGGTCGCGCCGAGCACCAGCCACAGCGCCGAGCCCACGACGACCCGGGTGACGAGCCAGCCGCTCCACGCCTCACCGCGCAGGAGCGGGAGGTCGCCGGGGTCGGAGATGGACGGGTAGCTGCGGGGCTCGCGGCTGGTCACGGGTCGCAACGCTATCGGCCCCTACTGTGGGGCCATGCCCACCCCGCCGGACGTCCTCGCCGCCATGCTCCGCGCCGACCCCGCTCGCCCGCGGGTCACCTTCTACGAGGACACCGACGGCCCGACACGCGGCGAGCGCATCGAGCTCAGCGCCAAGGTCCTGGCCAACTGGGTCAGCAAGGCGGCCAACGCGCTGCAGGACGAGTTCGAGGTGGCCCCCGGCTCGCGCGTCCTGCTCGCGCTGCCGCCCCACTGGCGCGCCCTGTACTGGGCCCTGGCCGTGTGGTCGGTGGGCGGCACCGTCGTGGTTGGCAGCTCCCTCGACGAGGCGGCGCTGGACAGGCTCGACCTCGTCGTCACCGACGACCCTGCCCTCGCTGCGGACCAGCTGCAGGCAGTCGTCGTGACCCTCGCCGCCCTCGCGCGCCAGGCGGCCGTGCCGACCGGTGACGCCATGGACGAGGCCCGCGAGCTGTCGACGCACGGCGACCAGTTCGTGGCCTGGGAGGAGCCGGTCGACGAGGCTGTCGCGCTCGAGGTCGACGGGGTCCGCACGCCGTACTCCGACGTCGTCGCCGACCCCGGCTGGCCGGCAGGGTCGCGGGTGCACCTGCGCGGCACCGACCTCGGCACAGACCTCGGCACCGTCCTGACCCAGGCGTTGGCCGCCTGGGCCGGCGACGGGTCCGTCGTCGTGTCCCGGGGCGACCTCCCGGCCGACGACCTGGCTCGCCGCGAGGCGGTCGAGGGCGTGACGCTGACGCCCTAGCGGTGGCGCAGCTCGGCCTCGACGGCCTTCCAGGTCACGGTGGCGACGGTGCCGGTCCGCGCGATCTTCGCGCGCCCCTGCAGCGCCTTGACGGCGCCGGCCGTCGCCGGGCCGAAGTCGCCGTCGGCGGTGATGCGCAGCGCCTTCTGCAGAGCCGTCACCGCCGCACCGCGCGAACCCTGCCGCACCACCGTCGAGTAGTAGGCGCGAAGCGGGTAGTCACGGTTCTCCAGGGCCGCCCAGACGTGCGCGTCGGTGACGCCCGTCGCCTTGAGGCCGTGCGCCCTCTGGAACGCGCCGACCGCGCTGGCGGTGCGCGCGCCGTACGACCCGTCGACGGCCAGGCCCCCCAGGGCGCGCTGCAGGGTCTTGACCGCGGCGCCCTTCGCGCCGGTGCGCAGGACCGTCGACATGAGCGGGGTGTACGCCGTCGTCACCCGCGCAGGCGTCGAGCGCGACGGCGCGGTCGGGGCGGCGGTGCCACCCATGAGGGCCGCCCAGGTGCTGGGGCCGACGACACCGTTGGCAGGCAGGCTGCGACGGGTCTGGAACGCCTTGACGGCCGACTCGGTCTGCGGCCCGAACGCGCCGTCGGCCGTCACCTTGAGGGCCTTCTGCAGCGCCACGACGGCGGCGCCGGTGGAGCCGCGGCGCAGGGTGGTGCGGGCGTACGGCGCGAGCGGGCTGGCGGTGGAGGTGCTCGGCGCCGGGGTCGGCACGGGGGCGGGCTTCGGCACCGGAGCAGGCGCGGGCGTCACCGCGGTCCCCCGCGCCGGCACGAGGCGCAGGGCGACCATCCGGGCCCAGGTGGCTGCGTCGAGCACGCCGGTGACCTTCACACCGTGAGCGGACTGCCAGGTCCGCAGCGCGGCCGCCGTCCTCGGTCCGAACACACCGTCCGGTGTGGCACCGACGACCTTCTGGGCCAGCGCGACGTCCGGGCCGGTCGACCCCTGGGCCAGCGTCGGGTAGCTGGTGTGGGTCGCCGGGGTGGTCGGGACACCGGGGGTGGTGGAGGTCGGCGTGGGTGCCGACGGGCCGGGGCTGACGGTGGTCAGGGCCTTGCCGGTCCACCAGGACGTGTGGCCGTAGGCGCCGTCCCAGGAGAACGAGAAGTGGATGTGGTCGGTGTGCGGGGCCGAGCCCGTGTAGGGCGCCCACCCCCGGCCGGGGTCGTAGGCGCGCCACATCTTCTTGTTCCAGATGATGTACATGATCCCGAAGCGCCGGGCCATGGCGCCGGGACGGCCCTGGGCGTCGGGGGCTGACAGCCAGGCGGTCACCGAGTCGGCGACGGCCTTCTCGTTCGGCTTGTCGACGCTCAGCATCCAGTCCCAGGCGCGCCCCTCCGAGTGTTCGGTGACGCCGCTGTTGCAGTTGCGGATGATGCCGTAGGACGACGTGCCGAGCCCGTAGTGGCTCGAGAGGAGCTTCGCGAACGCGGTGACGCCGGGCTTGGCCACGGGGTCGCAGAGCCGCTGCGCCTGGTAGGGCGAGGCCACGTCGAGCGCCGACGGGAGCGCCTTGCTCGGCGGCTTGGGCAGCGTCGCGGCCTGGGCACCGGTAGTCGCCAGCGGCACCGTGAGGACGGGGATGCTCAGGACACCGAGGGCACGGGTGGCACGCGACACAGCAGCCTCCTGGGGACGGCGCCTCTCACACCGGGGTACGGCGTGAGCGGGGCGCGGCGGGACGGGTCGGACTCCTGTCCCAGAGGTCACTTCCGGAGCAGGCAGAGCATTTGTCCCACTGGTGACCAGCCGCCACAAGCGGAAGTGACGAACTACAACCGTGGAGTTCCGCCGCGCCTCCACCGTACGGCCGACCCGACCCACCCGTCAGGCCCCAGCTCGGCATGTGGCGCGGCCACGCGGACCCGCGGACCTGGTGGGGAGGGACCACGCACAGCCGCCGTCGCCCGGCGGCTAGAGTCCCGGCCATGGACAAAGTCGTCTCCTCCGTAGCCGAGGCCATCGACGGGATCGTCGACGGCTCCTCCCTGGCGGTGGGCGGTTTCGGGCTCTGCGGGGTCCCGAGCGTGCTCATCACCGCGATCCACGACTCGGGGGTGAGCGGCCTCGAGGCGGTGTCGAACAACTGCGGCGTCGACGAGTGGGGCCTCGGCATCCTGCTGCGCGACAAGCGGATCGCGCGCATGGTCTCCTCCTACGTCGGCGAGAACAAGGAGTTCGCGCGCCAGTACCTCGCCGGCGAGCTCGAGGTCGAGCTGACGCCGCAGGGCACGCTGGCCGAGCGGCTTCGCGCCGGCGGCTCGGGCATCCCCGCCTTCTACACGGTGACCGGTGCCGGCACCCAGGTCGCCGAGGGCGGCCTCCCCTGGCGTTACGCCGCCGACGGCTCGGTCGCCAAGGCCTCGCCGGCCAAGGAGAGCAAGGTCTTCGAGGTCGACGGCCAGGAGAAGGAGTTCATCCTCGAGCGCGCCATCGTCACCGACTTCGGGCTCGTCCGCGCCTGGAAGGGCGACCGGCACGGCAACCTCGTCTTCCGCAAGAGCTCGCGCAACTTCAACCCGCTGGCCGCAATGGCAGGCCGGGTCACGGTCGCCGAGGTCGAGGAGCTCGTCGAGCCCGGCGAGCTCGACCCGGACACAGTCCACCTCCCTGGCATCTACGTGCACCGTGTGCTCCCGCTCACTGCCGAGCAGGCGGCCGACAAGCGGATCGAACGCCACACCACCCGCCCCCGCCCCACCCAGGAGGCCTGAGCCATGGCACTGACCCGTGAGCAGATGGCGGCCCGCGCCGCCCGCGAGCTGACCGACGGCTCCTACGTCAACCTCGGCATCGGCCTGCCGACGCTGGTCCCCAACTACGTCCCCGACGACGTCGAGATCGTGCTGCAGTCCGAGAACGGCATCCTCGGTGTGGGCGCCTACCCCTACGAGGGCGAGGAGGACCCCGACCTCATCAACGCCGGCAAGGAGACCGTCACGCTGCGCCGTGGGGCGTCGTTCTTCGACTCGGCCCAGAGCTTCGGCATGATCCGCGGCGGCAAGGTCGACGCCGCGATCCTCGGGGCCATGCAGGTCTCCGCCAAGGGCGACATCGCCAACTGGATGATCCCCGGCAAGATGGTCAAGGGCATGGGCGGCGCGATGGACCTCGTCCACGGAGCCAAGAAGGTCATCGTCCTCATGGAGCACAACGCCAAGGACGGGTCCTACAAGATCGTCGACGAGTGCTCGCTGCCCTTCACCGGCCGCGGCGTCGTGCAGCGCATCATCACCGACCTGTGCGTCTTCGACGTCACCGACGAGGGTCTCGTACTGCGCGAGCTCGCTGAGGGCGTGACCGAGGACGAGGTGCGCGAGAAGACCGAGCCGGCCTTCACGACCGACCTCGCCTGACCCACTACCGGCACGACGAGGGGCCCCGCACCGGCCGGTGCGGGGC
>NZ_JBFRFA010000053.1:0-18766 GCF_052114585.1 Pedococcus sp. 2YAF34 | reverse complement strand
GCTGCTTCCGGTGCGCCGGAAGCAGCCACTCCCCATCTCTCGGTGGCGACGCGGAGCCGGTATGGCGCCCGCGCCCGGTGGGCGCGCGGGCGTCAGTGGGCGGGGAGCAGGACCGTGAAGGTCGTGTCGCCCGGGGTGCTCGCGAGCTCGACGCGGCCGCCGTGTGACTTGGCGACGGCGTCGACGATGCTCAGCCCGAGACCTGTCGAGCCGGCAGCACGGTTGCGTGAGTCGTCGCCACGGGTGAAGCGCGCGAAGACGTTGCGCTGCAGTGGCTTCGGGACTCCTGGTCCGTTGTCGGCGACCGTGAGCCGCACCCACTCGCCGTCGGGCCGCACGGAGGTGACGACCTTGGTGCCGGCAGGGGTGTGCGTGCGTGCGTTGGCGAGCAGGTTGGCCACCACCTGGTGCAGCCGTGCCTGGTCGCCGGCGACCTCGACGGGCTCGTCGGGCAGGTCGAGCTCCCAGCGGTGGTCGGGGGCAGCGGCGTGAGCGTCGCTCACCGCGTCCATCGCCAGCAGCGACAGGTCGACCGGCTCGCGTTCGAGCGGGCGGCCGGCGTCGAGTCGGGCGAGGAGGAGCAGGTCCTCGACGAGGCCCTGCATCCGCAGCGCCTCGGACTCGACGCGTGACAGGGCGTGGCTGACCGAGGCGGGCACGGGCTCGCGCTCGCGACTCGACAGCTCGGCATACCCCCGGATGGAGGCGAGCGGGGTACGCAGCTCGTGCGAGGCGTCGGCGACGAACTGGCGCACGCGCTGCTCGCTCTCGTGCCTCGACTGCAGGGCACCCTCGACGTTGTCGAGCATGTTGTTGAGCGCGAGGCCGACCTGGCCCACCTCGGTGCGGGGGTCGGCGTCGGCGGGTCCCACGCGCTCGGCGAGGGCCACGTCGCCGGAGTCCAGCTTGAGCCGGGACACCTTCGTGGCCGTGTGCGCCACGCGTTGCAGGGGAGCGAGGTTGCGGCGCACGAGCCACAGGCCACCGCTGCCCACGAGGACGAACCCCACGATGGTGCCACCGACGACGAGGGTGACCATCTTGTTGACGGTCTCGGTGACGCCGGCCAGCGGCAGTCCGGTGATCGTGGTCGCGCCGGTCGGGGAGCGCGTGGACACCAGGCGGAACTCGCCAAGGCCCTTGATGTCGAGCGAGGTGGGGCTCTGGCCGATGCCGGCGGCGTCGATCTGGCTGATCTGGTCGCTCGTCAGCGTGCCGTAGCTGTCGCCACGCACGACCCGGTTGTTGGTGACCGAGCCGCCCGCGAGCGTGAGCGTGAGGAACCGCCCGCCGCCGCCCGGGGGAGCGCCGGGTGGCCGTCCGCGGCCGTCGCCGTCGCCGTCGTCGGGGCCGCCCCCGAGCCGCACCGCGCTCGAGCGCAGGTCCTGGTCGAGCTGCCCCTGCAGGTAGTCGTGCAGCAGCAGAACGGTGAGGGAGGAGGTCGCGAGGGTGACGGCGAGGAACAGCCCGACCACCGTGGCGACGAGCTTGGTGCTCAGCGACCAGGCGGCGGGATGGAGTCGGTGGCGCGCCGCACCGACCGCGGCAGCAGGGCTCATGACGCGGGCTTGAGGACGTACCCGACGCCGCGCATGGTGTGGATCATGGGCTCGCGGCCGGCGTCGATCTTCTTGCGCAGGTAGGAGATGTAGAGCTCGACGACGTTGGCCTGGCCGCCGAAGTCGTAGTTCCAGACGCGGTCGAGGATCTGAGCCTTCGACAGGACGCGCTTGGGGTTGCGCATGAGGTAGCGCAGGAGCTCGAACTCGGTGGCGGTGAGCTGCACCTGCTCACCGCCGCGCGACACCTCGTGGCTGTCCTCGTCCATGGTCAGGTCGCCGACGACCAGCACCGACGACGACTCGTCGGCCACGACGGCGGTACGCCGCATCAGGGCCCGCAGCCGAGCGACGACCTCCTCGAGGCTGAACGGCTTGGTGACGTAGTCGTCGCCGCCCGCGGTCAGCCCGGCCACGCGGTCCTCGACGGCGTCCTTGGCCGTGAGGAACAGGACGGGCACACCGGCGTTGTCGCCCCGCATGCGCCGCAGCACCTCGAGGCCGTCGAAGTCCGGCAGCATCATGTCGAGTGCCACCGCATCCGGCTGGAACTCGCGGGCGGCGCGCACCGCAGCAGCCCCAGTGGCGGCGGTCCGGACCTCCCAGCCCTCGTAGCGCAGGGCCATGCTCAGCAGCTCGGTCAGGTTGCTCTCGTCGTCGACGACGAGGACCCGCACGGGCGACCCGTCGAGGCGCTGCAGGCGGGAGGAAGTGGACGGCTGCGTGTTCATGGTCCTAGGGAACACCGGATTGCTGGGCAAAGGCCACGCACAGGCTGTGCGATTTCTGTGAGACCTCTGTGCGGGCTCCGGTCCGGCGTGGGCCTGCTGCGGCCCGAGCGGGAGGGTGCGCTCCCGCCCGGACGGGAGGCGGCCCGGGTGCGGGGTGGGGATACTCCTCAGGGTGCCCGACGACCGATCTCCGACGCAGGACCTGCGCGCCCACCCCGACCGGTACCGCGTCGGGCGGGGTGAGCAGGGCGTGCTCACGGTGCAGCCCTACAAGGACGAGCTGCTGCCCCTGTGGCGGTTCCGCACCCCCGACGTCGCCCGCGAGAGTGCGGCGGCCCTGCGCGCGGCCTTTGACGACTACCTCGCGTCGGGCGACCTGGTCGGTGCGGACATGGCCCGCAAGTTCCTGCAGATGGGCTTCACCCGAGCGCGCCGCTACGCCAACCACCCCGGCGGTCGCAAGTACGACGGCCCGGTGCCGGCGGACCGCCGAGGGCAGAGCGGCGCGCACGGCCGGGCGGAGCTCCCCCGTGGACCCGAGGACCGGGTCAAGGCCGAGTCGGCGCGGATCTTCAAGCAGGAGTGGGACGAGGTCGAGCAGGTCGCCGAGTACACAGCCTGGCGCGCGGCCCACAAGAAGGAGCACGGCTGACGGGGACGCTCAGTCGCCCGACACCACGGCCACAGCCCGCCCACAGCCTGCGCGCCGACCCTCGGTGGGACCAAGCCACTCCCATCCCGCCGGAGGCGTCCGATGACCCACCCCACGACCCCCGCCGACGCCGTGCGCGACACCGGCGCCGACACCGCACCGATCGGCTGGGCCACCACCCGGACCATGCCGTATGCCGCCGCGTCGGCGACACCGGCCGCCCCGGCTCCGACCGCACCCACCGCGGGACCGACCGCACCGGCCACCGCTCCCGCGCCGGACACCGCCCCAGCCCTCAACCCGCCGGTGTGGTCCGGTCGCAAGACGGCCATCGCCGCGGCGCTCGCGATCGGCATCTCGTCCGTGGGAGCCGTCGGAGCAGCTGCCGTTCTACCGGTCGGCTCGACCCAGGGTGGCTCCGGCCAGTTCCAGCCGGGAGGGTTGGGCGGTCGCGGACAGGGAGGTTTCGGGCCGGGCGGTGTCGGCCAGCAGGGCCAGCCGGGGCAGCCCGGGGCCGCGCCCTCCGACCCGAACGCGGCGACGAGATGACCGCCCTCCCGCTGCTCCACGTCCCGCGGCGGTCCAGGGCCGTCGCGACCGGGTCGGATCCGCTGCCCCGCAAGGACTTCGGCGCCATTCCGGTCTGCGGCTCGGTACGCCCGCTGGCCTCCCAGCGCGTCGGCGCGACAGGGCGGGACTAGGGGCGGATCTCCCCCGAGCCGCGGACCACGAGCTCGGGGGTGAGCACGACGTGGTGCGGTGCCGAGGTGTCGCCGTCGATGCGGGCGAACAGCCGCTTGGCCACCTCGGCGCCGATGGTCCGGACGTTCTGGCGCACCACGGTCAGCGGCGGGTCGACGATGTCGGCCAGCGGGAAGTCGTCGAACCCGACCAGGGCCACGCGTCCGGCGAGCCCACGCTGGTGCAGGGCACGGATCGCCCCTACTGCCAACGAGTTCCGCGCCGCGAAGATCGCGGTGGGTGGGTCGTCGAGGTCGAGCAGCCGGTACACGGCGGCGATGGCGTCGTCGGACGAGCGCACCGACATCGCCGCGAGGTCCGGGTCCGGCTCGACCCCCGCGTGACGCAGGGCCGACCGGTAGCCCTCCAGCCGGGCCCGGGCGGTCTGGATCGTGGGCATGTCGCCCACCAGCGCGATACGGCGGTGGCCGTGCGCCACGAGGTGGTCGACGGCCAGGCGCGCGCCCAGCCCGTTGTCGACCGTCACCGAGTCGGTGTCGACGCCCTGCGGTCGGCGGTCGACGAACACCACGGGCAGGCCGTTGCGCAGGTCGTCGGCCAGGTAGTCCTGCCGCTCGGTGGCGGGCACGAGGAGCAGGCCGTCGACGCGTCGTCGGACCAGGCTCTCGACGATGCTCCGCTCGCGCTCGGGCTCCTCGTCGAGGCTCGAGGCGACGATGGCGACGTCGCGGTCGCGCGCCTCGTCCTCGAGGCTGCGCAGGAGGCTGGCGGAGAACGAGTTGCTCACGTCCTGCAGCACCGCGCCCACCATGGCACTGCGACCGTGGGCTCGCCGCAGGTTGCTCGCGGCGAGGTTGTGGCGGTAGCCGAGCTGGGCCACGGCCCGCTCGACGCGGGCGGTGACGTCGGGTGAGACCCCGGCCTCCCGGTTGACCACCCGAGAGACCGTCTTGAGGCTGACGCCGGCCAGGGCGGCGACGTCGCGCATGGTCGCGCGGGGCGGCCGTCCGCTCGCTGACATCGATGTCAAGATCACGCAGGTAGTTGTACAGGGTCCATTGACAACAGCACAACCGGGGACTACACATTCTCTTGACAACGTTGTCACAGCGCGGCGACGCAGCCGCCAGAGAGGGAGCCCTCCATGTCTCGATACACCCCCACCCTGCGCCGGACCGTCGCCGTCGCCACCATCGCCTCCACGGCCTTCGCCCTGACCGCGTGCAACCGGTCCAGCAGCTCCGACTCCTCCAGCAGCGGTGGTGGGGGCGGCGCGAAGACCGTGGGTGTCAGCCTCATCACCAAGGACTCCACGAACCCGTTCTTCGTCGCCATGCAGAAGGGCGCCAAGGCCGACGCCGCGAAGAACAACGTCAAGCTGACGGTGGCCTCGGGCAAGCAGGAGGGCGACGACCAGGGCCAGATCACCGCGATCGAGGACTCCATCGCCCGCGGCGACAAGGGCATCCTGATCACGCCCATGAGCACCGGCGTCAACGCCGCGATCAAGAAGGCCCGCGACGCAGGTCTCTACGTCATCGCCCTCGACACCCCGCCCGACCCGGCCAACACCGTCGACATCACCTTCGCCACCGACAACCGTGCGGCAGGCAAGCTCGACGGGCAGTGGGCGGCCGCCACCATGGACGGCAAGCCGGCCGTGATCGCGCTGCTCGACCTGTTCAACGACAAGATCGTCTCGGTCGACTACAACCGCGACCAGGGCTTCCTCGAGGGCATGGGCATCGACGTGAAGGACCCCAAGAAGAACGGCGACGAGTCCAAGACCGGCAAGTACACCGGCGGCAAGGGCGGCGACTACACGATCGTCTGCAACGAGGCCGGCAACGGCGCCGAGGACGGCGGCCGCACCGCGATGGAGAAGTGCCTCGCGAAGAACCCGAGCATCAACCTCGTCTACACCATCAACGAGCCCACCGCGGTCGGCGCCAACGCGGCCCTCAAGGCGGCCGGCAAGACGGCCCTGATCGTCTCGGTCGACGGCGGCTGCGCCGGTGTGGCCAGCGTCAAGAGCGGCGTCATCGGTGCCACCGCCCAGCAGTACCCGCTGAAGATGGCGACGATGGGCATGGAGGCGATCGCCAAGGTCGCCCGTGGCGGTGAGAAGCCCAAGACGTCCGACGGCCTCGACTTCTTCAACACCGGCGTCGCGCTGGTGACGGACAAGCCGGCGCAGGGTGTCGACAGCATCGACACCACCAAGGGCAGCCAGCTCTGCTGGGGCAACTGACTCCCATGGCAACCACCACGACACCGTCCGCTGCTGCCGCCGAGTTCGCCCGGCGGCAGCAGTCGCCCCTCCAACGAGTGCAGCACCAGCTGCACGGCCGGCCATGGCTGAGCCCGCTGTTCCTGCTCTTCGTGGCCTTCGTGGCGTTCTTCATCGCCACCCCGACGTTCCTCACCGCCAACTCCATGGGCATCCTGCTCCAGCAGACCGCCGTGGTGGCCGCGCTGGCGGTGGGTCAGACGCTGGTCATCCTGACCGCCGGCATCGACCTGTCGGTGGGCGCGATCATGGTCCTGTCGATGATGGTGATGGCCTCCCTCTCCAGGGACGGGGGCATGCCGGGCATCCTCGCCCTGGTGATCGGCGTCGTCCTGGCGACGGCCGCCGGTGCCCTCAACGGCTTCCTCGTGACCCGGATCAACCTCCCGCCGTTCATCGTCACCCTGGGCACGCTCAGCATCTTCACCGCCATCGCGCTGCTCTACTCCGGCGGCGAGAGCATCCAGGCCGACCACCTGCCGGGGCTGCTCAACTTCCTCGGTGACGGCTTCAAGCTGTTCGGCATCAGCCTGACCTGGGGCATCGTCGCGGTGATCCTCATCTACATCGCCGTGGGCTTCGCCCTGGCCCAGACGGCCTGGGGGCGCTACGTGTACGCCGTGGGCGACGACCCCGAGTCGGCGCGCCTCTCGGGCGTGGCCAGCAAGCGGGTCCTGCTGACCGTCTACACGCTCGCGGGTCTCATCTACGGTCTCGCGGCGTGGGTCCTCATCGGCCGTGCCGGTGCGGCGACGCCCAACGCCGTCCCGGACGCCAACCTCCAGAGCATCACCGCGGTCGTCATCGGCGGCACCAGCCTCTTCGGCGGTCGCGGCCGGCTCATCGGCACCGCCATCGGTGCCCTCATCGTGCAGACCCTGCAGTTCGGGCTCTCCCAGATGGGCGTCGACCAGCAGTGGCGCGTCCTCGCGACCGGCATCCTCGTCATCGTGGCCGTCGCGGTCGACCAGTGGATCAGGAAGGTCAAGGCATGAGTGCACCCACGATGGAGGTCGCCCACGGCGGCGTCCCTGCGGACAAGCAGCACATCTACAGCCAGGAGCCGGTGCTCTCGGCCCGCAAGCTCGTCATCACCTTCGGCCGCGTCATCGGACTCGACGGGGTCGACCTCGACCTCTACCCCGGCGAGGTGCTCGCCGTCATCGGTGACAACGGCGCGGGCAAGTCGACGCTCATCAAGTGCCTGACCGGCGCCTACACGCCTGACTCCGGCGAGATCACCCTCAGCGGCGAGCGCGTGCACTTCGCCCGGCCGCAGGACGCGCGGGCAGCCGGCATCGAGACCGTCTACCAGCAGCTGGCCGTCATCCCGGCGCTCGACATCGCGAGCAACCTCTACCTCGCACGCGAGGAGCGCCGCAAGGGCATCCTCGGGTCGGTCTTCCGCATGCTCGACAAGAAGGGCATGGAGAAGCGGGCCGGGCAGTCGGTCCAGGACCTCGGCATCCAGACCATCCAGAACATGGGGCAGGCCGTGGAGACCCTCTCCGGCGGTCAGCGACAGGCCGTCGCGGTGGCCCGCGCCGCGGCGTTCGGCAGCAAGGTGGTCATCCTCGACGAGCCGACCGCCGCCCTCGGTGTGAAGGAGTCGGGCATGGTGCTCGACATGATCAAGCAGCTGCGTGACCGCGGCCTGTCGGTCATCCTCATCAGCCACAACATGCCGCAGGTGTGGGAGGTGGCCGACCGCATCCACATCCAGCGGCTCGGCGGCCGGGCGGGGGTCATCACCCCGCAGTCGCACGACATGGGTGAGGGCGTCGCGATCATGACGGGAGCCAAGCGCCTGGACGGCCCGTCGTGAGCACGGTCGTCGTCGGCTACATCCCGAGCCCGGAGGGGGTGGCTGCCTTCGTGCGGGCCAAGGACGAGGCGGTGCTGCGCGGGGCGCGGCTCGTGGTCGTCAACACCGGCCAGAACGGTGACTTCGCCTCGAAGTCCTTCGCCACGGCGCAGGACGTCGACGCGATCGCCAGCGAGCTCTCCGAGACGGGCCTGGACTACGACGTCGTCCAGCCGACGGCCGGGCTCCCGGCCGCCGAGGAGATCCTGCACATCGCCCAGCAGGAGGATGCCGAGCTCATCGTCATCGGCCTGCGCCACCGCTCCCCGGTGGGCAAGCTGCTGCTCGGCAGCACCTCGCAGCAGGTCCTGCTCGACGCCTCGTGCGCCGTGCTGGCCGTCAAGGCGCCCAGGGCGTCCTAGCGCTCGGGACCCGGCACGGGTACGCCGCGTGGTCAGGTGACCACGCGGCGTACCGCTGCGTCCGGGAGGGGCTGTCAGGTCCGGGCGGAGCCGAGACCCAGGACGACGGCCAGGCCCAGGGCGCTGCGCGGGTCGTACGCGGTGCGCCACAGGCCGCCGTGGACCGCGCCGTGCGCCTCGTCCTCCCAGGGTGCGCGGCTGCTGCGGGCCGGGTCCGTGGCACCAGCCGTGCGCAGGTCGTGGACGAGCAGGGCGGCCATGAGGGTGTTGCTCGTCGCGGGCTCGAAGACCTCGATGCCGAAGCGGTGGGCGCCGGCGTAGGCGGAGGCCAGGGCCCGGTTCTTGACGACCGACCGGGTTCGAGTGGGAGGAGCCACGTTGAGGGAGGTCGTGACCCCGTCGCGCCGGGCGACGGTGGCGCGCCACCGCTGGAGGCGCTTGGCGAGGGCGTAGTTGGGGCCCTGCTGCGGGACGAGGCTGTCGTTGAGCCCGGGGTCGGAGCCCGGCGCGTAGTTGCGCTGGAGCAGGCGTCCACCGCTGACCGTCCGCAGCGCCGGTCGTGCCAGGCGCATCACCGCGGACGGGGCCCGGTAGGCACGGGTCGAGAACTCGACCGCCTCAGCAGGCACGGCGAAGACGTCGGTCGGGGTGGCGAGGAAGGCGAGCGCCACGTCGTCGCGGCGCCTCAGGAGCTCGACGCTCAGTGCGTCGACGGCGGTGGCCACGCGCACGTTCGTGGCGCCGTCCGCATACACGTAGTTGCCCAGGACGAGGGGCCCGCCGAGGGAGGACAGCCAGTCCGCGAGCCGGGGCAGGTCGTGGACCAGGTCACCGCCGGCGTGGGCCGCCAGGTCGGACGCCGACCAGGTGGAACCGGAGACGGGCAGGTGCAGCGTGCCCGCGGAGCCGGCGGCGATGTCGAGCACCCGGCGCCAGAGGTCGGGGCGGGGCAGGTCGACCCCGACCACCTCCCCACCCCACGACAGCACCGCGCGCAGCGGGCCCATCTCGGCACCGGCGCCGAGGACGACGAGCTTCTGGTCGCGCAGGTCCAGCCAGTCGGGGTGGGCCATCACCTCGCGCACGGCGCTGGCCGCCGAGGGCTCCATGCTCCCAGCGGCCAGCCAGCGGTCGAGCTGGCGGTGCAGCGCGTCACCGGCGAGGCGCTGGCCGTGCAGCGGGATGCTGAGCTCGACGGTCCGTTCCCCGGTGCCCCGGACCGTGGCGGTCTCCAGCGCGGGGCCGTCTTCGTCCGTGCTCGCGGCGAACACCTCGCCGAGCGGGACCTCTCCCGCCGGCGTGACAGAGCGCATCCGGGAATGCAGCGAGTCCAGCCCCGCCCTGGCGATGTCCACGGCCGCCTCGCCCTCCCTGAGCAGTCCGGCCTCGACGAGCCTCCGGAAGTGGTCGAGGTAGCCCTGCCGCCAGCTCGTCTCGCGCTCGGCGGCCCGCGCGCCGACGGGGTCCACCCCGCGCAGGGCGTCGGCCACCACGGCCCGTCCCAGCGCGGAGGTGCTGCGCCGGCCGTCGACCTCGGGGAAGACCACTCCGCTGTGAGCCATGCGGCGAGTATGCCGTGTGGCGTGGTGCGGGGTGGCAGGCACATCGGTGTCCGGTTGTGGACGTGAAACGTCCACAACGCTGGATACGGTGCCCGCATGGACACCACCTCGAGACCATGGGAACCGCCCTTCGCGGGCACCGAGGAGCAGGCAGTGCTGGGGGCGCTGGACCGGCTGCGGGCGACGTTCCGCTGGAAGGCCGACGGCCTCGACGCGCAGGGGCTGCGCACGACGGTCGGGCCGTCGAGCCTGACCCTCGCCGGGCTGCTGAAGCACCTGGCCGTCTGCGAGGACCACAAGTTCGCCGTCAAGCTGGCCGGTGCGCCGATGGACCCCATGTGGGACGACAACGGCTGGGACGAGGACGTCGACTGGGAGCTGACCTCGGCCGTCGACGACCCTCCGGAGAAGCTCTACGACCTCTATGACCAGGCCGTGGCCCGGGCCCGCGCCCGGGTCGACGCCGCCCTCGCCGACGGCGGCCTCGCTGGGCCGGTCGTCGAGACCGGCCCCGATGGACGGCCCGCCAACCTGCGGCGGCTCGTGCTGGACATGGTCGAGGAGTACGGCCGGCACACCGGTCACGCCGACCTGCTGCGGGAGGCCGTCGACGGTCGCGTAGGCGAGGACCCGCCGGACGGCTGGCAGCCGGTCTCCGGTGACGGGTGGCGGTGGCCGCAGCGATGAGCGGATACGACGACAGCAGGCGCGGCGAGGTGTTCCGCCGGCTCGACCTCAGCGGCGCGGTCTTCGACGACACCTACCTCACCGGGGCGCGGTTCAAGAACGTCGACCTGCGGCAGGCCGTGATCAGGGGGTCGCTACTCCTCGACGTGGAGATCAGCGGCGAGGTCGAGCGCCTCACCGTCAACGGGGTCGACGTGACCGACTTCGTCGAGGCCGAGCTCGACCGGCGCGACCCCGACCGGACGCGGATGCACCCCACCGACCCGGCCGGCTTCCGCGAGGCCTGGGACGTGCTCGAGCGGCGGTGGTCCGAGACCGTCGACCGCGCACGGCGGCTCGAGTCCCGCGACCCTGCCCTCCTGCACGAGCGGGTCGACGGTGAGTGGTCCTTCGTCGAGACGCTGCGCCACCTCGTGTTCGCCACCGACGCGTGGATCCGCCGGGCGCTGCTCGGCGACCCGGCGCCGTGGAGCCCGCTCGACCTGCCCCACGACGACATGGCCGACATCCCGTCGGTGCCCCGCGACCACGACGTGCGACCATCCCTCGACGAGGTGCTCGAGCTGCGGCGTCACCGGATGGCCACGATGCGCGAGGTCGTCGACGGCCTCACCGACGAGCGCCTCGCCGGCACGACAACCCCGGTCACCCAGCCCGGCTACCCCGAGTCCGAGTCCTTCCCGGTATCGCGCGTGGTCGGCTGCATCGTCAACGAGGAGTGGCACCACCACGCCTACGCCACCCGTGACCTGGCCGTCCTCGAGTCCCGGCTCGGCACCGCACCGCAGCCCCAGGGCTGACTCAGGGTGTCGGGGTGACGGGCTCGTCACCCCGACGCACCCGGGGCCGGGATGCGCTACCTCGCCGCGGCTCCTCGTTCGTCGAGGCCGGCCACGAACGCCAGCTCGTCCCACCCGATGAACAGCAGGCTCAGCAGGAGGCCGGAGCCTGCCGCAAGGGCGGCCCCCCCGGCCGAGGCGGGGAGTGAGCCGCTGGTGACTGACGCACCCGCGACGGCGATCACGACGAGGAGCAGGTTGCGCACCACGTGCCGCCCGCCGAGCCGGCCGCCCCGACCGCCGAAGCACCGGCACGACACGGGCACGTCCTGGCGCAGCGACCGGGCGATCCCGGTCACGAAGACCAGCAGGATCCCGGCGGCCACGAGGTAGCCGACGAGTGCCCAGCGGGTGAGCAGGAGCACCACCACGAGAACCTCGCCGGCGACCACGGCGGGCGCCGACCGAGCCGCTCCGAGCGGGCGCAGGGACTCGGCGAAGTCGCGGAAGGACGAGGCGCTGCGCAGCTTGCTGAAGGCGGCCACGGCGAAGACCGCGACCAGGATGCTGCGGAGGGTGAGGTCGACGTCCACGTCAGGCCCCCTGGAGGAGTCGGCGCCCCACGACACCGACCACGGCGTCCGCGGCGATGAAGCCCAGCTGGCGGGAGTCGAGGCTGTGCGTGTTGTCGCCCAGGACCACCAGGCGGCCCTGCGGCACCGCGGAGCAGCCGACGGTGGGCCGGACTGTTTCGGGCGTTCGAGGCCGGAGTCATGGCGCAGCGGCTCGGCTGGCTGGACTGACCGCTCCGTAGACGCGTTTGGGGGCAGTGCGGTGACGTATTCGTCACTGCACTGCCCCCAAACGCGGAGTCAGCCGGTAGCCAGCGGGGTCAGTCGTCCATCCCGAGGCGCGCCTTGAGGCCGTCGAGCTCGACCTGCAGCTGCGTCGGCAGGGTCTCGCCGAACTTGGCGAACCACTCCTCGATCTGCGGGATCTCGGCCTTCCACTCCTCGGCGTCGACGGCCAGCGCCTGCTCGAGGGCGGCGTCGCTCATGTCGAGTCCGTCGGTGTCGAGCGACTCCGGGGTCGGCACGTGGCCGATCGGGGTCTCGACCGCGGCGGCCTTGCCCTCGATGCGCTCGATGGCCCACTTCAGGACGCGGCTGTTCTCGCCGAACCCGGGCCACAGGAAGCCGCCCTCGTCGTCACGGCGGAACCAGTTGACGTAGAAGATCTTCGGCAGCTTGGTGGCGTCGGCGTCCTTGCCCACGTTGATCCAGTGCTGGAAGTAGTCGCCCGCGTTGTAGCCGATGAACGGCAGCATCGCCATGGGGTCGCGGCGGACGACGCCGACGGCACCGGTGGCAGCGGCGGTCGTCTCCGAGGAGAGCGTCGCGCCCATGAACGTGCCGTGCATCCAGTCGCGGGCCTCGGTGACCAGCGGGACGGTCGTCTTGCGGCGGCCACCGAAGAAGATCGCCGAGATCGGCACACCCTTGGGGTCGTAGTACTCCTTGGCCAGGATGTCGCACTGCTCGATCGGGGTGCAGTAGCGGCTGTTGGCGTGGCTCGACAGCTCGTCGGAGTCGGGGGTCCAGTCCTCGCCCTTCCAGCTGGTGGCGTGGGCCGGGGTGTTCTCCAGGCCCTCCCACCAGATGTCGCCGTCGTCGGTGAGCGCGACGTTGGTGAAGACCGAGTTCCCCTTGTTGATGGTCTTCATGGCGTTGGGGTTGGTGTGCTCGTTGGTCCCGGGGGCGACGCCGAAGAACCCGAACTCGGGGTTCACGGCATACAGCCGGCCGTCCTCACCGAAGCGCATCCAGGCGATGTCGTCGCCGAGGGTCTCGACCTTCCAGCCCGGGATGGTCGGGGCCAGCATGGCCAGGTTGGTCTTGCCGCAGGCGGACGGGAACGCGGCGGCGATGTAGTAGACCTGCTGCTCGGGGGAGATGAGCTTGAGGATCAGCATGTGCTCGGCCAGCCAGCCCTCGTCGCGCGCCATGACCGAGGCGATGCGCAGGGAGTAGCACTTCTTGCCGAGGAGGGCGTTGCCGCCGTAGCCGGAGCCGAAGCTCCAGATCATGCGCTCCTCGGGGAATTGCACGATGTACTTCTCGGGGTTGCACGGCCACTTCACGTCCTGCTGGCCGGGCTCGAGCGGTGCACCGACCGAGTGCAGGGCCGGGACGTAGTTGGCCTTCTCGCCGAGCTCCTCGATGCGGCGCAGCACGCTGACGCCGGTGCGGGACATGACGCGCATCGAGACGACGACGTACTCGGAGTCGGTGATCTCCACGCCGAACATCGGGTTCTCGGCGTTGAGGTGGCCCATGACGAACGGGATGACGTACATCGTGCGGCCCTTCATGCAGCCGGCGTAGAGCCCGCGCATGAGGTCCTTCATCTCGTTCGGGTCCATCCAGTTGTTCGTCGGCCCGCAGTCCTTCTCGTCCACGGAGCAGATGAAGGTGCGGTCCTCGACGCGGGCGACGTCGGTGGGGTCCGAGGCGGCGTAGAAGCTGTTGGGCTTCTTCGAGTCGTCGAGGCGCACGAAGGTGCCGGCCTCGACGAGCTTGTCGGTCAGGCGGGTCCACTCGGCGTCGGAGCCCGTCACCCACTCGACGTGGTCGGGGGTGGTCAGCGCGGCCACCTCGTCGACCCACGCCTGGAGAGCGGCGTGCGTCGTGCCTCCTGCGCGCTGGTCGGTGGTGTGTGTCGCCTCGGTCGTCATGCTGATCGGCCGTCCCTTTCGCCCGGGTCCGTGGCCCCGGAACCGGTGAGGTCTATGCGTCCACGCCGCTGTGGATGCCGATGTGGAGTCCACATCGTGAACGCTGCTGGTCTGGCCAAGGTAGACCCGCCGTCGAGGTGGCCGGTACCACCGACGGCGGAGATCGCTCGTGAAAATCCTCACAACCCAGGAGTAGCCCTGACCTGCATGTTTGGTTCTTGCAAGCGCTGCAAGAACTCTCCGCCACGCCGCTCATTTCTTGCCCCCCGGGGCACCAGGCGGTCCTCGCCGGGGGGCCGCCTGGAGTGTCGAGCGGGGCCGATTTCGTGGGCGAGGGGGTGAGCCGGTAGTCTTTCCCGTCGTTGCTCCGGGCGATCCCCGGGGCAGCATTGGCGCCCGTAGCTCAACGGATAGAGCATCTGACTACGGATCAGAAGGTTAGGGGTTCGAATCCCTTCGGGCGCACTCTGTGTTGAGACAGAACGACGACACCCCGGTCCCTCGGACCGGGGTGTCGTCGCATCTGGGTCCGGGTCGGTCGTGCCCGAGCCACGGCTCAGTGAGCGCCAAGTGTCGTCATGGCGCCCCCGTACCGACACTTCGCGCTCATCGAGCGGGGTGAGGGCTCAGCGCGACGCGTGGGCCAGGTGGGCCCGCAGGGCGACGTAGACCTTGCGGACGCCGATGGCCTGTTGCAGGTCGTCCTCGATCCGGGTGAAGAACTCGCGCCGGTAGGTGTCGTCGATGACGGCCTGCACCGTGAAGTAGAGCCCGGCGAACCCCGACAGGAACAGCGCCACCGAGAACAGCTCGTCGCTGATGAGGTGGAAGGGCCCGGTGAAGTGCGGGGGCGAGCCGACCCAGGTCTCGATCACGCTGGGACGGATGGCGATCGAGCCGAACACGACGAAGAACCCGAACACGATGAGCACCAGCGACAGCATCTGGACCGCCTGGGCGACGAAGAGCATGAGCATGAGGTTTCGTCGCTGCAACGGTGGCAGCCGGATGCCCGCGACCTCCGAGGCGAGGTGCGGCTCGGCGAGGATCTCGCGCGCCGCGGACGCCACCGGGGTGCCCTGGCAGGTCGCGGCCAGGCGCTCGCCCTCCACCTCGACGCCGACCCGGGCGATCTCGCTGGCGAAGGACGGGGCGAGGAACGCGACCGCCATCAGCGCGAAGATCCCGACGCTGGCCCACAGCAGGGGGCGGGGGAGGGCCGCGCAGACCTGCCACACCTCGGTGTTGATGAACAGGAACGTGATGAACAGCAGGAGGAACGGCAGTGCGCGCGTCGCGAGCGGGCCCAGCAGGGAGCGGTTCTCCCACGCGTGACCCAGGGCCCAGCGGCTGATCAGCGCGACCCGGAAGACCCGCACCGCGCGGGCCACGGCCCCCACGAGCACCACCGCGACCGCGAGGCCCACGACCTCGGCGGCGGTCCAGTGCAGCGCGACCCCCACCAGCACCGCGACGGCGGCCGGTACGGCGAGCAGGCCGGCCCACAGCCCGACCACGCGGGGAGCGAGCGCGCGCTGGATGGCCTCGTGGCCGGACTCGACGAAGTAGGGCAGGCCGTTGTCGTCGAACCAGCGCTCGCACTTGGCGACGTCGTTGGTGGTGAGCACGGGCTCAGCCTCTCAGGTGGGCATCCGCCGCCTGGGGCAGGCGCGCGAGCCCCTCACGAGACGCAGAACTCGTTGCCCTCGGGGTCGCGCATCGTGACCGCGAAGTAGTCCGCGCCCTCCGGTGCGTTGACCCAGGCAACGGTGGCGCCGAGGCGCGCCAGCCGCTGCGCCTCGGCCTCGACCGCCGCGCGGCGCTCCGCGTACGGCATCTGCTCACGCCCGGGTGTCCGGCGCAGGTCGAGGTGCAGCCGGTTCTTGCCGGCCTTCCCCTCGGGCACCTGCTGGAACCAGATCCGCGGGAGCATCCCGTCCGGGTCGACGACCGCGCCGCTCCCGTCCTCGGCGCCCTGGAGGTCCTCGTCGGGGATCCCGGCCGCGCGCCAGTACTCGAGCCAGCTCGCCCAACCGGGCGGGGCGGGCTCGGGGACGTACCCCAACGCCGCACACCAGAACTCGACCATCCGCCCGGTATCGGCGCAGTCGACCGTCAGCTGCCAGCTCGTCGCCATACCTGCGAGTGTGTCAGCGCCGGCCGACGGGGGGAACAGGTCGGCCGAGCAGGGGGAGCGCCACGCACCGGCCCAGCCGGGCGAGGCCCGACGCCAACGTCAGGACCCGGCTGCCTCGCTGAACCGCCGGCCCCACCGGCCCAGCAGCTCGACCACCTCGGCCGGCGCCTCCTCGACGGTGAACGGCGCCTCGAGGACTCCCAGCCCGAAGGCCGCCCACCGGGCCTGGCGCCCGTCCATCTCCACCCGGCAGGTGTGCCGGTCCACCGGGGTCACCGTCGCCCACCGGGCGATCTGCTGCTCGACCTGCTCTGCCGGGGCCTGGACCAGGGCGCGCACGGCGTGGCCGATCTCGTTGCGGGACAGGCCCTTGCGCACGTACGCCGCGGCGTCGCCACCGGGTACCTCGCGCGGACGGAAGCGCGCGCGGGTCCCGGACGGCTCGCTGAGGCGGTCGAGCCGGAACGAGCGCCAGTCCTGCCGGTCGAGGTCGTAGGCGAGCAGGTACCAGCGCCGCCCGACGGTGACCAGGCGGTGCGGCTCGACGTGACGTCGCACCTGCTCGCCGGCACCGGCACCGCCCCGCGCCCGGTAGGTGAAGCGGGCCCGCTCCGCGTCGCGGATGGCCTGCGCCATGGTCGCCAGGACGTCGGCGTGGACCGTCGGGGCCTGGGCGAAGGGCGAGTCGTCGGTGACGGCGCGGAGCGCCTCGGCGCGGCGGCGCAGCCTGGGCGGCAGCACCTGGACGACCTTCGACAGGGCGCTGACCGAGGCCTCTGCGAGGGGGCCCGCCGTGAGCTGGGCCGCACCGTTGAGGGCCACGACCATGGCGATGGCCTCGTCCTCCTCGACCGTGAGCGGCGGCATGGTCGCCCCTGCACCGAGCTGGTAGCCGCCCTCGATCCCGCGGACCGAGTCGACGGGGTAGCCGAGGTCCCGGAGCCGTTCGACGTCGCGTCGCAGGGTGCGCTCGGACACCTCGAGCCGTCCCGCGAGCTCCGGCCCGGCCCAGAAGCGGTGCGTCTGGAGCAGCGAGAGCAGTCGCAGGGTGCGGGAGCTGGTGTTGGCCATGGCTCAAGGATGCCGGATCAAGCGGTCAGGAAGTGGCCGGAAGTCTCCCTAGCGTGGGAGGTGACCCAAGACCGGAGTCCACGTGAGGAGAACGACATGACCACGACGCTCGAGGCGCCCCGCGGGGGCGGGTCCACGGCGCACCCACCCGTCCGGGAGGGCGAGGGCGCCGTCGCCCGCTGCGCCCTGCCCGTCGGCCGGGCACGCACCATCGCCCTGCTCAGCCTGTTCCTCGCCTCGACGATGGAGCTGCTCGACACGACCATCGTCAACGTCGCGCTACCCACCATCGAGTCGGGGCTGCAGGCCAGCGCCGCCCAGCTCCAGTGGATGGTCGCGGCCTACCCCCTGGCCTTCGCCGTCGGTCTCATCACAGGCTCGCGCCTCGGCGACCTGTGGGGCCGCAAGCGCGTCTTCCTCGGGGGACTCGTGGGCTTCACGCTCATGTCGGCGGCGTGCGGGCTCTCGCCGAACGCCGAGGCGCTGGTCGGGTTCCGCGCGCTCCAGGGCCTGGCTGCGGCGGCGATGATCCCGCAGGTGCTCTCGAGCCTGCAGGTGATGTACGCGCCGCACGAGCGGGCCA
The DNA here is from genome assembly GCF_052114585.1 of Pedococcus sp. 2YAF34. Taxonomy (NCBI): domain Bacteria; kingdom Bacillati; phylum Actinomycetota; class Actinomycetes; order Micrococcales; family Intrasporangiaceae; genus Pedococcus; species Pedococcus sp. 2YAF34. Next base: position 1,053 of record NZ_JBFRFA010000053.1, on the reverse strand, counting down.
AGGCCATGGGCCTGTTCACGGGCCTCGCCGGCCTGTCGGCGGTCCTTGGGCCGGTCCTCGGCGCCCTCCTCACCGAGGCCGACCTCGGTGGCCTCGGGTGGCGGTCGATCTTCCTCGTCAACGTCCCCTTCGGGGCGCTCGCCATTGCCGCGGCGCTCCGATGGGTGCCGGAGTCCGTGGCCACGCAACGCCCGCGGATCGACGCGCGTGGTGTCACGGTGCTCGCCGTGGGCCTGCTCGCCGTGCTCTACCCGCTCACGATGGGGCGCGAGCTCGGGTGGCCGGCCTGGGTGTATGCGGCGATGGCTGCTGGTGCCGTGGTGCTCGGCCTCTTCGCGCGCTCGCAGGTCCGCGCCGAGAGTGACGGACGTGAGCCGCTGGTCGCGCTCAGCCTCTACCGGGGCCGCGGCTTCGGCGCCGGGTCGGCGATGAACTCGCTGCTGTTCGTGGCCATGAGCTCCTACTTCCTGTGCCAGACCATCTACCTGCAGGCGGGTCTGGGCTGGTCGGTGCTGAAGGCCGGGCTGGCCGGTGTGCCGTTCGCGCTCACGACGACGGTCTTCGCGGGAGTCGGGGTCGCGGTGCTCGCGCCGCGGATCGGCCGCCGGGTGCTGCAGATCGGTGCGCTGACGTGGGCCGCCGGGGCGGTGCTGCTGGCCGTGGCCGTTCACGGCGCCGACGCCTCGACCTCGGTGTGGTCGTTCCTGCCCGGGTTCGTCGTGGCGGGTGCGGGTTTCGGGCTGATGGTCTCGCCGATCGGTGTCTTCACCCTCGCCGACGTGCCGGTCGACAAGGCCGGGTCCGCGTCCGGGCTGTTCAGCACGACGGGCCAGCTCTCGGGAGCGGTCGGGGTGGCCGTGGTCGGCTCGCTCTTCTTCTCGGTGGTCGACACCCACGGGTCGCCGGTCCCTGTGGAGATGTTCCGTCCCGCGATGGAGGTCGCGCTCGCCGTCCTGGTCGGCCTCATGCTCGTGGCAGCGGTCGTCGCCCGGCAGCTGCCGGCGGTGGCGAGCCAGCCTGCGGAGCACTGAGCCGAACCGCTCGGCACCGCGC
>NZ_JBFRFA010000052.1:0-19187 GCF_052114585.1 Pedococcus sp. 2YAF34 | reverse complement strand
GCCGTGGCCCCGGTGGCCCCGGCGCCGGTCGCGGTCCGGGTGGCCCCGGCGGTCCCGCCGGTGGTGGCTTCGCCGGTCGTCCCGGTGGCGGTGGCTTCCGTGGTGGCGCCGGTCGTGGCTCCACTGCCGGTGCCTTCGGCCGCGGTGGCGGTCGCCCCGTGCGCGGACGCAAGTCCAAGCGTGCGAAGCGCCAGGAGTTCGAGCAGATGCAGGCTCCGTCGCTCGGCGGCGTGAGTGTGCCCCGTGGCAACGGTGACACCCTCATCCGCGTGCGTCGCGGCTCGTCGCTCAGCGACTTCGCCGACAAGATCAACGCCAACCCCGGTGCGCTGGTGACGGTGCTCTTCCACCTCGGCGAGATGGCCACGGCCACCCAGTCGCTGGACGAGGACACCTTCAAGCTGCTCGGTGCCGAGCTCGGCTACAACATCGAGGTCGTCTCCCCCGAGGAGGAGGAGAAGGAGCTCTTCGACGCCTTCAACATCGACCTGGAGACGGGTATCGAAGGTGAGGACGACGAGGACCTCGAGGCCCGTCCGCCGGTCGTGACCGTCATGGGTCACGTCGACCACGGAAAGACCCGCCTGCTCGACGCCATCCGCAACGAGGACGTCGCCGGTGGCGAGTCCGGTGGCATCACCCAGCACATCGGTGCCTACCAGGTGCACAAGGTGCACGAGGGCGTCGACCGTCCGATCACCTTCATCGACACCCCGGGTCACGAGGCGTTCACCGCCATGCGTGCCCGTGGTGCGAAGGTCACCGACATCGCGATCCTCGTGGTCGCGGCCGACGACGGCGTGATGCCGCAGACCATCGAGGCGCTCAACCACGCCCAGGCTGCGGACGTCCCGATCGTCGTGGCGGTCAACAAGATCGACGTCGAGGGTGCCAACCCGTCCAAGGTCCGCCAGCAGCTCACCGAGTACAACCTGGTGGCTGAGGAGTACGGCGGCGAGACCATGTTCGTCGACGTCTCCGCCAAGGCCGGCCAGAACATCGACGCCCTCCTCGAGGCCGTCCTGCTGACGGCCGACGCGGCGCTCGACCTGCGTGCCAACGCCGACCGCGACGCCCGCGGTGTCGCGATCGAGGCCAACCTCGACCGTGGCCGGGGCGCCACGGCCACGGTGCTGGTCCAGGCCGGCACGCTGCACGTCGGTGACGCCATCGTCACGGGTTCGGCCTACGGCCGCGTCCGCGCGATGCTCGACGAGCACGGCAACAACCTCACCGAGGCGGGCCCGTCCCGTCCCGTGCAGGTGCTCGGCCTCTCCTCGGTGCCGCGCGCCGGTGACACCTTCGTGGTGGCCCCGGACGACCGCACGGCCCGCCAGATCGCCGAGCGCCGTGAGGCGGCGGACCGCCAGGCCAGCCTGGCCAAGGCCCGCAAGCGCATCTCCCTCGAGGACCTCAACGAGGCGCTCGCGGCCGGCAAGGTCGAGACGCTCAACCTCATCCTCAAGGGCGACGTGTCCGGTTCCGTGGAAGCGCTCGAGGACGCCCTGCTCCAGATCGACGTGGGCGACGAGGTCGACCTGCGGATCATCGACCGCGGCGTCGGTGCGATCACGATGAACAACATCAACCTCGCGATGGCGTCCGACGCGATCATCATCGGCTACAACGTCCGGGCCGAGGGCCAGAACGCCGACTACGCCGACCGCGAGGGTGTGGAGATCCGCTACTACTCGGTGATCTACCAGGCCATCGAGGAGATCGAGGCAGCGCTCAAGGGCATGCTCAAGCCGGAGTTCGAGGAGGTGGAGCTCGGCACCGCCGAGATCCGCGAGATCTTCCGCTCCAGCAAGTTCGGCAACATCGCCGGCTCGATCGTCCGCAGCGGCGAGATCAAGCGGGGCACCAAGGCCCGCATCACCCGCAACGGCGTCGTCGTGGCGGAGAACGTCGAGATCGCCGGCCTGCGCCGGTTCAAGGACGACGTCACCGAGGTCCGCGACGGCTTCGAGTGCGGCATCAACCTGGGGTCCTACAACGACCTCCAGCTCGGCGACCTCATCGCCACGTACGAGATGCGCGAAAAGCCGCGCGCCTGATGTACGCAGCGTGAGCCCGGGGGCGGCCGTAGGGTCGCCCCCGGGCTCCGCGGGTCCCGGACGAGCCCTCCGGGACCTGCGCGGCTCCGGGGACCCCCGGCCCCGCCGCGCCCCCGACCACCCCACCTAGGAGACTGCGCATGGCTGACACCGGACGCGCCCGCAAGATCGCCGACCGGATCAAGGTCCTCATCGCGGCCAACCTCGAGTCGATCGTCAAGGACCCCGACCTCGGTTTCGTGACCGTGACCGACGTCCGCGTCACCGGCGACCTCCAGCACGCCTCGGTCTTCTACACCGTCTTCGGTGACGAGGCCCAGCGCGCGAAGACGGCCGCCCTGCTCGAGAAGAACAAGGGCCGGCTGCGCTCGTTCGTCGGCGGGCAGATCCAGATCCGGCTGACCCCGAGCCTGGACTTCTTCGCCGACGCCATCCCCGAGACCGCCTCACACCTCGAGGACCTCCTGCGCGAGGCCAAGGAGCGCGACGCCGCCGTGGCCGCGGCCGCCGCCCGGGCGAAGTACGCCGGCGACGCCGACCCGTACCGCCGTGACGGGGAGGACGACGACGACCTCCCCGGTGGCGAGGACGCCTCCGTCGAGGCCTCGCCCGCCCGCGACGAGGACGGTACGGCGCCGGATGCCCGCGCCTGACGGCCTGCTCGTCGTCGACAAGCCCGCCGGCTGGACCAGCCACGACGTCGTGGGCCGCGCCCGGCGGCTCTGCGGCACCCGCAAGGTCGGGCACGCCGGGACCCTGGACCCCATGGCCACCGGCGTGCTGGTCCTCGGCATCGGCCGCGCCACCAAGCTCCTGACGTTCCTCGTCGGCTGCGACAAGGACTACACCGCCACGATCCGGCTCGGGCAGACCACGGTCACCGACGACGCCGAGGGCGAGGTGACGGCGACGACCGCGGCCGACGGCGTCACCCGGTCCGCGCTGGACGCCGCGGTCGCCGCGCTGACGGGTGAGCTCGAGCAGGTCCCCAGCAGCGTGTCGGCCATCAAGGTCAAGGGTGAGCGCGCCTACCACCGGGTGCGGTCGGGGGAGGACGTCGTGCTGGCCGCCCGACCCGTGACGGTGAGCCGGTTCGACGTGCTCGACGTCCGCGTCGCCGACGCGCAGGGCGTCGCGGTGGTCGACGTCGACGTGGCGGTGACCGTGAGCTCGGGCACCTACGTGCGAGCCCTGGCCCGCGACCTCGGGTCCGCCCTCGGTGTCGGTGGCCACCTCACGGCCCTGCGCCGGACCCGCGTCGGGGCCTTCCGCCTCGAGGACGCCCACTCGCTGGAGGAACTCGGTGCCCTGGACGGACCCGAGGTGGTGCCGGTGACGCCCCTCGCCGAGGCCGCCCGCGCGCAGTTCGCCGTGCGGGACCTGACGCAGGAGGAGGCCCGGACCATCGGTTACGGCCAGCGGGTCGAGTCCGCCCAGCCGGGACGCACCGAGCCCGTCGCGGCCCTCGCCCCCGACGGCACGCTGGTGGCGATGCTCGACGAGTCCGGCACCAAAGCCAGGTCGCACGTCGTGTTCGCCCCGGCGGGTTCGTAGAGTGTCCTCCGTGCACCGCTGGACCGACCCCACCCAGACCCCGGGCACGCTGCGACCCAGCGTGGCGACCTTCGGCAACTTCGACGGTGTCCACCGTGGGCACCGAGCCGTCCTCGGCCGCCTCGTCGCCGAGGGCACCGCCCGCGGGCTGCCCGCCGTGGCGGTGACGTTCGACCCGCACCCGGCGGCGATCTTCGCCCCCGAGCACGGACTCGAGCTGATCACGCCCGGGCCGCTGCGTGACGACCTGCTGGCCGAGACCGGCATCGACGGGCTGCTCGTCCTCGACTTCACGCGCGAGTTCGCAGACCAGAGCGCCGAGGAGTTCATCGTCCGCACCTTCGTCGAGACGCTCGGCGTGCAGGCGCTGGTCGTCGGGGCCGACACCCGTGGCTTCGGACGCGGCTACACCGGCGACGTCGGGACGCTGCGCCGGCTGGGGGAGCAGCACGGGTTCGAGGTGGTCGTCCTGGAGGACCTCGGTGAGGGCGAGCGCTGGTCGTCCTCCGCCGTTCGCCGCCACCTCACCGCCGGCGAGGTCGCCGAGGCGGCCGCCATCCTCGGCCGGCCGCACCGCATGCGGGGGACCGTCGTCCACGGCGCCCACCGGGGGCGCGAGCTCGGCTACCCGACCGCCAACCTCGCCGACGACGCGCTCGGCCTCATCCCGGCCGACGGCGTCTACGCCGGCTGGCTCACCCGCACCACGCTGGCGACCGACGAGCCGGACCGCACCCTGCCTTGCGCGGTGTCCGTCGGCACCAACCCCACCTTCGACGGGACCGTCCGCACGGTCGAGGCCTACGTGCTCGACCGCACCGACCTCGACCTCTACGACGAGCAGGTCAGCGTCGAGTTCGTCGAGCACATCCGGCCGACGCTGCGCTTCGACTCGGTGGAGGAGCTGCTCGAGGCCATGGCCGGCGACGTCGAGACGTGCCGCCGCGTCCTGGCCTCCATCGTCCCCTCCTGAGCGTCGTGCCCCGCCCCAGCCGCCCGCGCCCCGCGCGTGACGGGTTCTGGGCGCGAGCCGGTGGCGGCGCCGGCCTCTGGGCCCGCAGCGACTGGGGCCTGGTCGTGGCCGCCCTCGGCCTGTCGGTGCTGGGCGCGCTGCTCGTGTGGTCGGCGACGCGGCACCAGGCCGGCACCGCCTACCTGCTGCGGCACCTGCTCACCACCGCGGTGGGCGTCGGGATCGCGGCCGCGGTGACCCGCACCGGGTACCAGCGGCTGCGCGCCATCGCCCCGCTGCTCTACCTCGTCGCGGTCGGCGGCCTGCTGCTCGTCCTGACGCCCGTGGGGACCACGGTCAACGGCTCGCACTCGTGGATCCTGCTCCCTGGCGGCTTCTCGGTGCAGCCCTCCGAGCTCGCCAAGGCCGCTCTCTGCCTCGGGCTGGCGATCATCCTCGGCGAGCGGCTCGACCGCGGCGCCCAGCCCGACGTCCGCGACCTGCTGTTCGCCGTCGCGGTGGCCGCGGTCCCGGTGCTCCTCGTGCTGCTGCAGCCCGACCTGGGCTCGGCCCTGGTGCTCGGAGCGGTGGCGCTCGGGGTCGTCGCGGTCGCCGGCACCCCGAAGCGCTGGCTGGCGCTGTCGGTGGGGCTCGTCGCCGCTGCGGTCACCCTGGCCCTGACCACGCCGGTGCTCAGCGGCTACCAGCGCGACCGGCTGACGGCGTTCATCGACCCGCAGGCCGACCCCCAGGGCATCGGCTACCAGACGCGGCAGGTCCGGATCGCCATCGGGTCCGGCGGCTGGCAGGGGCAGGGGCTGTTCCAGGGCCACCAGACCCAGGGCGGGTTCATCCCGTTCCAGCAGACCGACTTCGTGTTCTCGGTGGCGGGGGAGGAGCTCGGGTTCCTGGGGGCCGCGGGGCTGCTGCTGCTGCTCGGGTTCGTCGTACTGCGCGCCGTGCTCGTCGCGGCCCGGGCGCGGGACGCCTTCGGCCGGCTGATGGCCGTGGGCGTGGCCACCTGGCTGCTGTTCCAGGTGTTCGAGAACGTCGGGATGAACCTCGGCCTCACCCCGGTCACCGGGCTGCCGCTGCCGTTCCTCTCCTACGGCGGGTCGTCGATGTTTGCGTGCTGGCTCGGGATCGGGCTGGTCAACAACGTCCACCTCTCGACCCGCGAAGGGTGACCCGGGACCTTCGGCCAGATTCGTGGGCGATCTCCTCCGCGAGCGTGGAGGGCGTGGCACTATCCACCAAACCCCACCCCCGAGCCGAGGAAGGTCAATGTCGATCCACACGCTGCAGGACCGCACCGCGCAGGACGAACGAGTCAACACCGCCGCCATCGAGGGACGGGCGCCCACCGTGGCGCACCTGTTCCGCGACCGGGTCGCCGCCAGCCCGCAGGGTGAGGCCTTCCGGTTCGTGGCCGACGGCTCGGGCGAGCTGTGGGAGTCGGTGACGTGGACGCAGGTGAGCGAGCGCGCCCACCGCCTCGCCGCCGGGCTCGTGGCGCTGGGTATCGGGCCCGAGGACCGCGTCGCGATCGCGTCCTCGACGCGGTACGAGTGGGCCCTGACGGACCTCGCCGTCATGTGCGCGGGCGGGGCGACGACGACGATCTACCCGACGACCATCGCGCCCGACGTGTCCTACATCCTGTCCAACTCGGGCAGCACCGTGGTCTTCGCCGAGGACGACGACCAGATCGCGAAGCTGCGCGACCGCCGCGTCGACCTGCCGCGCGTGGCACGGGTCGTCACGTTCACCGGCACCCCGGACGGCGACTGGGTCATCGGCCTCGACGAGCTCGAGCAGATGGGCGTGGAGCTGCTCGCCACCAACCCCTCGGTGGTGGACGACCGCATCGACGCCCTCCGGCCCGACCAGCTGGCCACGATCATCTACACCTCCGGCACGACCGGCCGTCCCAAGGGCGTGCGCCTGACGCACGACTCCTGGACCTACGTCGCCGCCGCGGTCGATGCCACCGGGCTGCTGCACGAGGACGACCTGCAGTACCTCTGGCTGCCCCTGGCCCACGTCTTCGGCAAGATGCTGCTCACGCTGCCGCTGCAGATCGGGTTCCCCACCGCCGTCGACGGCCGGGTCGACAAGATCGTCGACAACCTCGCGGTCGTCCAGCCCACGTTCATGGGCGCTGCCCCCCGCATCTTCGAGAAGGCCTACGCCCGCATCACGATGATGATGGCGGCCGAGGGCGGCCTCAAGGAGAAGCTCTTCCGGTGGTCGGTCAGCGTCGGCCGTGAGGTCGCGCAGATGCGCGCCCGCGGCGAGGAGCCGACCGGCATGACGGCCAAGAAGCTGGCGCTCGCCGACAAGCTCGTCCTGCACAAGGTCCGCGCCCGCTTCGGCGGCCGGATCCGGTTCTTCATCTCCGGCTCGGCGGCGCTCAACACCGACGTCGCCACCTGGTTCAGCTCGATCGGCCTGACCATCCTCGAGGGCTACGGGCTCACCGAGTCCAGCGCCGCGTCGTTCGTCAACCGCCCTGCCGCCAACGAGATCGGCACCGTCGGCTGGGCCCTGCCCGGCACCGAGGCCCGCATCGCCGAGGACGGGGAGGTGCTGCTGCGCGGCCCCGGGGTGATGCAGGGCTACCACGACAAGCCCGAGGACACGGCCGAGACCAAGGACGCCGACGGCTGGCTGCACACCGGTGACATCGGCCGGCTCGACGACCGCGGCTACCTGTGGGTCACCGACCGCAAGAAGGACTTCTTCAAGACCTCGAGCGGCAAGTACGTCGCCCCGTCGATGATCGAGGCCAGCTTCAAGGGCATCTGCCCCTACGTCAGCCAGTTCATGGTCTACGGCGCCGACCACAACTTCGTCACGGCGCTGGTCACCCTCGACCCCGAGGCCATCACGGACTGGGCCGCCAACCACGGCGTCTCCGGCTCCTACCGCGACATCGTGACCTCGAAGGAGGCCCACGACATGGTGCAGGTCTACGTCGACACCCTCAACGTGAACCTCAACCGCTGGGAGCAGGTCAAGAAGTTCACGATCCTCGACCACGACCTGTCCATCGACGAGGGCGACCTCACACCCAGCCTGAAGCTGCGCCGCAAGGCGGTGAGCGCCAAGTACCAAGAGGTGCTCGACTCGCACTACACCGCCTAGCCCGACCCGCTCCCGACGCCTCTCCCGGACACCTCCGGGGGAGGCGTCGTGGGTTCGTGGGCCGGTTCGTGAGCGGGGTCCGCAGGGTCCGCCGGGTCGCTGACGAGGGGGACGAACCGGTACCAGCCGTGCTCCTCCACCTCCAGCGGGGTGCCGGACGAGGGCCGTACCGCGCGGAGCATCCGTCCGCTGACCGGGACGACGAGCACCCCCGCCGGGGCCAGCTGCGCCACCAGGTCGTCCGGCAGGGCCCGCGCCTGCGCCGACACCAGGATGCGGTCGTACGGGGCCTGCGAGGGGTCGCCGAACATCCCGGGCGTGGCCTGCCGCAGGGACGCCCACGGCACACCCGCGGCGGCGAGGTTGGCGGCGCCGAGCTCGACCAGGCCCGGCACGCGCTCGACGCCCACGACCCGTCCGGTCGGGCCGGTCAACCGGGCGAGCAGCGCCGTCGTCCAGCCGGAGCCGGCGCCGACGTCGAGCACGTGGTCGCCGGGCTGCACGTCGAGCAGCTCCAGCATCTGTCGCACCGTGGTGGGCTGGCTGTTGGTCTGGCCCCAGCCGATGGGCAGCGGCACGTCGAGGTCGGCGTACTGGCGCTGGTCATCGGGCAGGAAGCCCTCCCGGCGCACGGCAGCCATGACCTCCACGACCCGGCTCGTCGCCACCTCGCCAGTATGCAGCGCGGGGGATCGCCTCCACAGCCCCTCCGAACGCCGTCGTCCTCAGCCGGCGGTCGCGGCCAACAGGGTGCGCGCGATGAGGCGGTGACCGGCGGCGTTGGGGTGGTCGCCGTCGTCGGCGAGCAGGGCGGTCGGGTTGCGGTCGCCCTCGCCCTCGAAGGGTGCGTAGAGGTCCACGACCTGGTCCCCGTCCGCGGCGGCCGCGGTGCGGATGGCGGCGTTGGCCGACCGGGTCACCTCGTCGCTCCACTGCGCGAAGCCGGGGCCGAAGTCCGCGTCGGCGACGTCACCGTCCTCGAACACGTTCCAGTAGGTGGTGACGAGGACCCGGGTGTGGGCCGGGGTGACCCGGCGGACCCGCGCGAGCGCGGCGGCCAGGCCCGCACCGGCAGCCTTGGAGGCCTCGTCCATGCACGTGGTCCCGCAGCCACCCCGCTGCCACTGGCCGATGAGGGGGCTGAGGTCGTTGGCGCCGATCGTGACGACGACGACGTCGGCGCTGGACAGGGAGGCGGTGACCGGCGGCGTGGCCAGCTGGGCGCCCAGGCTCGAGGTGGTGAGGCCACCGACGCCCAGGTTGACCGGGCGCACCGAGTGGCCGGACCGCGCACCCAGCATCGCGGCGTACAGCGTGACGAAGTCGGTGCAGCCACAGGCGGTCCCGGCGGTGACGGAGTCGCCGAGCCCCACCACGACGCGTGGCCCTGCGGTGGTCACCGGGGTCGCGGTGGTCCTCGGGGACGTGGCGGACGTGGCGGACGTGGTGGACGGTGCAGCGGCGGGGGACGAGCCCGTCCCCGAGGACGTGGGGGACGACTCCGTCGGCGCGACGACCGGTCGGGTCGTCGCGGCCCCGCCCTGCGCGCAGGACGTCAGGAACGCAGCCGAGGCCACCAGGCCGGCGACGACGCGCCATCGGCGGCTCACGTGGCGTGGTGGCCGCGCACGGCAGTCGGTGCGTGGTGCGTCGTCGCGGAGGGGGTGGACCGGTGTCGACCCATGCCCTGCAGGGCACCCACCAGCATGACGGCCAGCACGAAGGCCGCAACGATCCGGACCGAGGACGCGCGCATCCCCGCACCATAGGCAGGCTCGCTGGGAGCGACCTGAGGCGCGTGCCGTCGTTTTCGGGCTGGGGCGGGCCGCCGTTACCCTTGGCAGATCATGGATCACACCCCGGGACAGTCCGTCTTCACCCGCCTCGAGCCGCTGCTCGAGCAGGTCAGCAAGCCGATCCAGTACGTCGGCGGCGAGCTCAACTCGACCGTCAAGGACTGGGACTGCGGCGGGCACGGACCCGGCGGTGAGGAGCTCACGACCCGCTGGGCCCTGATGTACCCCGACGCCTACGAGGTGGGGGTGCCCAACCAGGGCGTCATGATCCTCTACGAGGTGCTCAACGAGCGCGAGGACGCCCTCGCCGAGCGCACGTATGCAGTGTGGCCGGACCTCGAGGCCCTCATGCGGTCCGAGGGTGTCCCGCAGTTCACCGTCGACGCGCACCGCAGCGTCCGCGACTTCGACGTGCTCGGGATGTCGTTCTCCACCGAGCTCGGCTACACGAACATGCTCACCGCGCTCGACCTGGCCGGGATCCCGCTGCACGCGGCCGACCGCACCGACGCCGACCCGATCGTCGTCGCAGGTGGCCACGCCGCGTTCAACCCCGAGCCGATCGCCGACTTCGTCGACGCCGCCATCGTCGGCGACGGCGAGGAGGCCGTGCTCGCGGTCACCGACATCATCGGCGCCTGGAAGGCTCAAGGGCGTCCCGGCGGCCGCGCCGAGCTGCTGCTGCGCCTCGCGCGCACCGGCGGGGTCTACGTGCCCTCGCTCTACGACGTGTCCTACCTGCCCGACGGCCGGATCCAGCGGGTCGCCCCGCGGGCCGACGCCTCCGGGGTGCCGTGGCGAGTGGCCAAGCACACCGTGATGGACCTCGACGCGTGGCCCTACCCGAAGCAGCCGCTGGTGCCGCTCGCGGAGTCGGTGCACGAGCGGATGTCCGTCGAGATCTTCCGTGGCTGCACCCGCGGCTGCCGCTTCTGCCAGGCCGGCATGATCACGCGCCCCGTGCGGGAGCGAAGCATCACCGGCATCGGCGAGATGGTCGAACGCGGGCTGGCGGCGACGGGGTTCGAGGAGGTCGGCCTGCTCTCGCTGAGCTCGGCCGACCACTCCGAGATCGCGGACATCACCAAGGGCCTCGCCGACCGCTACGACGGGACGCAGACCGGGCTGTCGCTGCCCTCGACCCGCGTCGACGCGTTCAACATCGACCTCGCCAACGAGCTGACCCGCAACGGCCGCCGCTCGGGCCTGACGTTCGCGCCCGAGGGCGGCAGCGAGCGGATCCGCAAGGTCATCAACAAGATGGTCTCCGAGGAGGACCTCATCAGCACCGTCGCCGCGGCGTACGGCGCGGGTTGGCGGCAGGTGAAGCTCTACTTCATGTGCGGCCTGCCGACCGAGACCGACGAGGACGTGCTCCAGATCGCCGAGCTCGCCAAGAAGGTCATCGAGACCGGTCGCCAGGTCAGCGGTCGGCGCGACATCCGCTGCACCGTCTCGATCGGCGGGTTCGTGCCCAAGCCGCACACGCCGTTCCAGTGGTGCGGGCAGCTCGGAGCCGAGGAGACCGACGCCCGGCTGGCCAAGCTGCGCGAGGCGATCCGCTCCGACCGCCGCTACGGCAGCTCGATCGGGTTCCGCTACCACGACGGCAAGCCCGGCATCGTCGAGGGACTGCTGTCCCGCGGCGACCGTCGCGTCGGCAAGGTCATCGAGCAGGTGTGGCGTGACGGTGGCCGGTTCGACGGCTGGAGCGAGCACTTCTCCTACGAGCGGTGGATGACCGCTGCCGACACGGCGCTCGCGGACCTCCCCGTCGACGTGGCCTGGTACACCACCCGCGACCGCGGCGAGTCCGAGGTGCTGCCCTGGGACCACATCGACTCCGGGCTCGACAAGGAGTGGCTGTGGGCCGACTGGCAGGACGCCCTCGACGAGACCGAGGTCGACGACTGCCGCTGGACCCCGTGCTTCGACTGCGGCGTGTGCCCCCAGATGGGCACCGACATCGAGGTCGGCCCGACCGGCAAGACGCTGCTGCCGCTCACCGTCCTGGGCTCGGGACGCGACGCCATGCTCGAGGCACACGCGCACTGAGCCCACCCTGAGAGGCGTTCTCGAGATCGGTGACATTTGTCATCGGGGGCGTCCCCGGCCGAGGTGTCGAATGGTGGTGCACCCGGTGAGCGGTCACCACCGGTCCCCGGGCGCACGTGGTGTACGCGGTCGAATCCTCCCGACCGCACACATTCCGGTGGGTGGGACCCTTCACCTCCTCACCGGAGCCGCTGGGATCGCTCGTGCGGAGAGCCCCCGGCGCAGCCGCCCGCTCGCCCAGGCCCAAGGCCCGGTGAGCGGGCGGCGCACGTTCGGGGTCGCGACGGGGCCGCTACGGCGCCGTACCGGTGCCCGATCCCATGCCGGTGCCCATGCCGGACCGCATGCTGCTCGCGAACCACGGCGAGTGCAGGTCGAGGTAGCGCAGGTCGGTCATCGCGGCCATCTGCTCCTCCCACTCACGCCGGGCGTCCTCGGGCATCTGCTTGACCTCGCCGGCCCGCGCCTCGTCCTCGCTGCGGAACGCCACGGTCTCGGTGAACCAGCCGTCGGGCTCCATGGCGATCGTGCCGCCGATGATCTCCGGCCGCTGCTCGTGCAGGACGTCCATGGGCTGTTCCATGAACCGGCGGAACGCCGTCGGGTCGGACACCCGGCCCTGCATGACCTGGACGAACCCCGCGTCGTCGGAGCCGCCGTCGAGGAACATCACCGCGTCGTCGCAGTCGTGGAACACCACGTCGCCGTCGAAGCACTGGCGCATGCGGTCGAACCACTCGCCCTGCTCGGGCCTGGTGGAGTTCCTCGCCGCGGCCTCACGGCTCTCGAAACGCACCGCTGCGACGAACTCGCCGTCGTCGGTGATGCCGTAGGTCCCACCGAGCCAGCCCTCGGCCCTCGGTCCCATGGTCTCGCGCCACTCGTCGGTCAGCCGGTGCACCTGCTCCGCGTCCCGACACCTTCCCTGGATGATCTGGATGAACACCGCTGAACCCTCCGCATCTCCTCGCAGGGGCCGCTTCGGCCGAAGTGGTCCAGCTCTCGAAACTACGCCGGGGCGTCCGAGGCGTCACCGGACATACCGGGCCGTGCGCCGAGCGGTCCGACCCGGCACGACACCGTGCGAGGCGCCCTCAGGCGAACAGGGCGCCGACGACCTCCCGGAACACCGCCGTGTGCCGGTCCACGTCCTCCTGCGAGGTCTCGGGGCACATCAGCGCCATGTTGTGGAACGGCGTCATGAGGACGCCGCGGTTGCACAGGGCGAGGTGCAGGTAGGCGTCGAGCTCCTCGTCCGCCGCCGCGGCGGACTCCTCGCCGGTGCGCGGGGCCGGGCGCGCGAAGCGGTACTCGGCGCGGGCCCCGAGCTGGCTCACCGACCACGGAACGTCGAGCTCGTCGATCGTCGCCTGCACGCCGGCGGTGTACCGCGTCGCGAGCTCGACCATGTGCGCGAAGGCCTCCTCGGTGAGGACCTCGCCCAGCGTGGCGCGCATCGCGGCCGTCGACAGGGCGTTACCGGCGAGGGTGCCACCCACCCCGCCGACGTCGACGATGTCGGCGTCGCCGGCGTCGGTGTGCCGGGTGACCGCTGCGGCGACCTCGGCCGTGATGCCGTAGGCGCCGCAGGGTATGCCGCCGCCGATGGACTTGCCGATGACGAAGATGTCCGGCTGTAGGCCCCAGGCGCGGGTCGCGCCGCCCCAGCCCGTGGAGAAGGTGTGGGTCTCGTCGACCATCAGCAGGGCGCCGTACTGCGTCGCGAGCTCGCGCACGCGGGCGAGGAAGCCGTCCTCGGGCAGGACGATGCCGATGTTGGTCAGCGCCGGCTCGGTCAGGACGGCGGCCACGTCACCGTGGGCGAGCGCCGCCTCGACCGACTCCAGGTCGTTCCAGGTGGCGACGCGGGTCGTGAGGTCTAGGTCGACCGGGGGTGCGACGTTGCCGGGGCGGCTCTCGGCCTTGCCGTCCGGGCCCGGCAGGGCGAACGCCTCGTCGACAGAGCCGTGGTAGCAGTAGGCGAAGACGAGCACCTTGGGCCTGCCGGTGGCGAGGCGGGCAAGACGGATCGCCCAGCGGTTGGCGTCCGTCGCCGACAGCGTGAAGCTCCACAGCGGCAGGCCGAACCGACGCTGCAGCTCGGCGCCCACCCACTGCGCGTCCTCGGTCGGCAGCATCGTGGTGATGCCGCCGAGCTCGCCCGCCCGGCGCTGCACCGCGGCCACCGTGGGCGCGGGGGAGTGCCCGGCCATCGCGCCGGTGTCTCCGAGCGCGAAGTCGACGTAGGTGTGCCCGTCGACGTCGGTGATGCGGTTGCCCGTGGCGCGGTCGAGGTAGAGCGGGAAACCGCCCGACCACATGTTCATCCACGTCATCGGCACCCGGCCGAAGAGGTTGTCGGCCTCCGCGAACAGCTCGCGGCTGCGCGGGTGGTGTGCGGTGTACTCCGCCTGCTCGGCGGCGAGGAGGGACGCGAGCCTGGTGCGGTCGAGGGTGGCCATGGAGCCACGGTAGGAGGCGTCGCCGGGACGTCGCAGGCGAGTGCGGATTCCGTAGGTGGACGGCGCGGCCCCTAGGCTTGCGCACCATGGCTCGACAGCGCGTCCCCGAAGGCCCGGCACCCGCCCCGGCGGTGCAGAAGCTCCGGGTGAGGTACGCCAAGCGCGGCCGGCTGCGGTTCTCCTCCACCCGTGACTTCCAGCGCGCCCTCGAGCGTGCGCTGCGGCGGGCTGGGGTGCCGATGGCGTTCTCGGCCGGGTTCCACCCGCACCCCAAGGTGAGCTACGCGAACGCCGCGCCGACAGGCACCGCGAGCGAGGCCGAGTACTTCGAGGTCTCGGTGACCGAGCGCGTCGACCCCGAGTCGCTGCGAGCGGCCCTGGACGAGGCGCTGCCGGAGGGGCTCGACGTGCTCGAGGTCGTCGAGGCGGCGCCCGGCTCGCTGGCCGACCGCCTCCAGGCGAGTGACTGGGTGATCGACTTCCAGGGCGTCACCGCCGACGAGCTGCGCGAAGCGGCCGCCGTGCTGCTCTCGCACGAGCGGGTGGAGGTCACCAGGACGTTCAAGACGGGCCCCCGCACCTTCGACGTGAGGTCGGCCCTCGTGTCGGTGGATGTCGAGCCGTCGAAGCGACCTGACTGTGCGATACTGCGGGTGGTCGTACGGCACACCACACCGGCCGTACGCCCCGACGACGTCCTGACCGCGCTGCGAGCAGTAACGGAGCTGGCGCCACCGACACCGCCCCTGGTGACCCGACTGGCGCAAGGCCCGCTGCGCTCCGCAACCGCCGGGGTGGCTGATCCACTGGCTGCCGACGAGGACGCCGACGGCGCCTGACCTGGTGCCGCGCGACCTGCGCGAGCCTCGTCGGACGTAGCCCAACCGACTTCCGTGCCGACAGCACCCGTTGCCGACACGACTGCACGCACCGCGCACCACGTGGCTGATCGGAGGGTCCACCCGGACCCTCGGGTGTGGCCCTCGCCCCGTGGGTGACGGAAGGACGCCGAGATGGCCTCCACGGAAGACCACTTCTCCACCACCGACAGCACCGACGGCTCTGACGCCACGTCGGCGCCCGCCGTGGCGGAGTCCCCGCAGCAGGTCGCCGAGGCGGCCGCCGCTGAGGCTGCCGGCGGAGCCCCCGCCGGCAAGGCACCGGCCCGCAAGCGGGCAGCCCGTCGCGCCACCAAGAAGACCTCGGCGCCGGCTCCGGTCGAGGGCGTCGAGGGCGTCGAGGTCGTCGTGACCGACGCGACCGCCGACCACGAGGCGACCGACCTCCCGGCCGTGGCCGCCGACGCCGCGCCGACGAAGAAGACCGCCAGGAAGGCCGCCGCCAAGAAGACGGCGAAGAAGGTCCCGGCCAAGCGCGCCACGAAGAAGGCCGACCCCAAGGCCGACGGCGAGCCGCTGGTCGAGGGTGCGCCGGTGGTCGAGGGTGCGGCCGTCATCGACGAGGGCGCCCTGGTGGACCCGGCTCCTCTCGACGTCCCCGTCCCTGCTGGTGTCGCGGCCGACGCTGATCCCGAGACCGACGCCGACGCCGACGCCGACGACGAGGCCGAGGCCGAGGAGGAGGCGCGCGCCGCTGCCGAGGCAGCCGCGCAGGAGGCCACGGCCACCGTGCCCAGCTTCGGCCTCCTCTTCCAGCCGCCGGACCCGGCCAAGGCCGCCCCGCGCCGTCGCCGGGCCAGTGCCGCCGCAGGCGCCCCGGCCCCCGCTCCCGCACCTGCCGAGGTGCCCGCCGTCGAGGCGCCGGCCGCTGATGGCGCGCCGGCCGACGGTCGGGGCGCGTCCGCGGACGAGGAGACCCAGGCCGAGCGCCCCAGCCGGGGTCGCGCCCGCGGCCGCGGGCGTGGCCGTGGCGCCAAGAACGCCGAGGACAAGGGTTCCGAGGAGACGACGTCCGACGAGGCCGTCGCGGCGCCGTCCGGCGACGACGGGCAGACCGACGGGCAGGACTCCACCTCCGACGACGAGTCCACCTCCGAGGGTGGCCGCCGCCGTCGCCGCCGCGGGGGCAAGGGCCGTGGCCGCGGACGCGGGCAGGGCGACGCCGAGTCGGCCGACTCGACCGCCGAGGGCGACGAGGACGAGCAGCACGGTCCCGAGGGTGAGGACGAGCAGTCCGGCGAGGCCGAGGGCAGCTCCACCCGCCGTCGTCGCCGCCGCCGTCGCAGCGGCTCCTCCGGCGAGGGGGACGACCCGCCCGGCACCGTGACCAAGGTGCGCGAGGCCCGTCGTGAGCGCGACGAGCCGCAGAGTGTCAAGGGCTCCACCCGCCTCGAGGCCAAGAAGCAGCGCCGCCGCGAGGGCCGCGAGGCCGGGCGCCGTCGCACGATCATCACCGAGGCCGAGTTCCTCGCCCGGCGTGAGAGCGTCGAGCGCGTCATGGTGGTCCGCGAGCGTGAGGGCCGCACCCAGATCGGCGTCCTCGAGGACGACGTGCTCGTCGAGCACTACGTGTCCCGCGAGACCAACGCGTCGATGGCCGGCAACATCTACCTCGGTCGTGTCCAGAACGTGCTGCCCTCCATGGAGGCTGCGTTCGTCGACATCGGCAAGGGCCGCAACGCCGTCCTCTACGCCGGCGAGGTCAACTGGGACGCCGCAGGCCTGGACAACAACCAGCCCAAGCGCATCGAGAACGCCCTGAAGTCCGGCGACTCGGTGCTCGTGCAGGTCACCAAGGACCCGATCGGCCACAAGGGCGCCCGCCTGACCAGCCAGATCTCCCTGCCCGGTCGCTACCTCGTCTACGTGCCCGAGGGCAGCATGACGGGCATCTCCCGCAAGCTCCCCGACACCGAGCGCGCCCGCCTCAAGGGCATCCTCAAGGAGGTCGTGCCCGACCGCGCCGGCGTCATCGTGCGCACGGCCGCCGAGGGGGCGAGCGAGGAGGAGCTGCGCGCCGACGTCGAGCGCCTCACCCGCACGTGGGAGAAGATCCAGGCCAAGGCCGACTCCAAGTCCGGCGGCAAGGGCAAGGGCGGTGCCCCGGTGCTCGTGCACGGCGAGCCCGACCTCACCGTCCGCGTCATCCGCGACGTGTTCAACGAGGACTTCACCTCCCTGGTCGTCGCCGGTGACCAGGCGTACGGCGAGGTCAGCGACTACCTCGGCGACGTCGCCCCGGACCTCGCCGAGCGGCTGCACAAGTGGACCTCGGAGGAGGACCTGTTCACCCACTACCGGGTGGACGAGCAGATCGCCAAGGCCATGGACCGCAAGGTCTGGCTGCCCTCGGGTGGCTCGCTGGTCATCGACCGCACCGAGGCCATGACGGTCGTCGACGTCAACACCGGCAAGTTCGTCGGCTCCGGGGGTAACCTCGAGGAGACCGTCACCAAGAACAACATCGAGGCGGCCGAGGAGATCGTGCGCCAGCTCCGGCTGCGCGACATCGGCGGCATCATCGTCATCGACTTCATCGACATGGTCCTCGAGAGCAACCGCGACCTGGTGGTCCGGCGCCTGCTCGAGTGCCTCGGTCGTGACCGCACCAAGCACCAGGTCGCCGAGGTCACCTCGCTCGGACTGGTCCAGATGACCCGCAAGCGGGTCGGCTCGGGCCTCATCGAGATCTTCTCGGAGAACTGCGAGCACTGTGGCGGTCGCGGGATCATCGTCCACGCCGACCCGGTCGACAAGCCGTCCGGTGGCGACTCCGGTTCCGGCGGTGGCCAGTCGCAGCGCGGCGGCGGCAACACCGGGGGCAACGGCGGCGGTGGCACCGGTGGCGGCAGCGCGCGCGGCCGTCGCGGCGGCCGCTCCGGTGGTGCGCAGGAGCAGGCCCCCGCGCAGCCGGCAGCGCAGGCCGCCCCGGTCCACGGCGGTCCCACGCCCGCCCAGATCGCCGCAGCCGCCCACGCCGCTGCCCTGAAGTCGGCGGGGGAGCACCACGACGAGGACGCGCTGCTGGCGGTCCCCGGGCAGGACGAGCC
This sequence comes from Pedococcus sp. 2YAF34, assembly GCF_052114585.1. Lineage (NCBI taxonomy): Bacteria > Bacillati > Actinomycetota > Actinomycetes > Micrococcales > Intrasporangiaceae > Pedococcus > Pedococcus sp. 2YAF34. The sequence continues at coordinate 1,215 of NZ_JBFRFA010000052.1, read as the reverse complement.
GGTCGTCGAGGTCCACGAGGCAGCCGGCCAGGACGCCCCCGTGGCACTGCCGGCGGTCGAGGCGCCCGAGACGCCCGAGACGCCCGAGGTGCCCGAGGAGCCCGCTGCCGAGGTGCGCCCGGTGGCCGACGAGCCCGCTGCAGAGGTGCACCCGGTGGGCGACGAGCCCGCCGCTCCCGCGGAGCCGGAGCAGCCGGTCGCCGCGGCGGCGGCCGAGGCACCCGCTGCGCCGAAGCGTCGCAAGCGCGGTCGCGTCGTGGCCCCGGCCGGGCCGCCGCGCCCGGTCGGCGAGGACGCGGCCAAGCCCTCCGTGGTGGCGGTCCCGACCTCCTGATCCGTGCTGGTGGAGGCCCTGTTGAGCCGGTTTGGTCGGCAGGGCACCCACCCGGTATTCTCAACCCTTGGTGCGCCCACCGCTCTGATGTCCGTGTCCTGGCTCCGGCCGGGCGCGGGTCGCTATCGGACGGTCCAGACAGAGAGCGCGTGCCTCCCGAAGTAGGAAAGAGATTCACGTGTTCGCGATTGTTCGCGCTGGTGGTCGCCAGGAGAAGGTCTCCGTCGGCGATGTCCTCATCATCGACAAGGTCTCCGGCAAGCCCGGCGACAGCATCGACCTGACGCCGCTGCTCGTGGTCGACGGCTCCACCGTCACCAGCGACGCTGTCAAGCTCGCCAAGGTGACCGTCAAGGCCGAGGTCGTCAAGCCCGCCAAGGGCCCCAAGATCACGATCATGAAGTACAAGAACAAGACCGGCTACCGGAAGCGTCAGGGCCACCGTCAGCACCTGACCCAGGTCAAGATCACCTCGATCGACGCCTGAGTCCGGCCCCTTTTCGGACCCACAGACCTTAAGCAGAAGGCAGGCACTGACATGGCACACAAGAAGGGTGCGTCCTCGACCCGCAACGGTCGCGACTCCAACGCACAGCGACTCGGCGTGAAGCGCTTCGGCGGCCAGCTCGTCAACGCGGGCGAGATCATCGTCCGCCAGCGCGGCACGCACTTCCACCCCGGTGAGGGCGTCGGCCGTGGCGGCGACGACACGCTGTTCGCGCTCGTCGCGGGCAACGTGGAGTTCGGCACCAAGCGTCGTCGCAAGGTCGTCAACATCGTCCCGGTCGCGACCGCGGACGCCAGCTGACTTTCGGTACGCCGCGTGGCCCGGCCACGCGGCGTACCCCCTCGGAGGGGGCGGGCCTGAACCAGGCCCGCCC
>NZ_JBFRFA010000051.1:0-19486 GCF_052114585.1 Pedococcus sp. 2YAF34 | reverse complement strand
GGTTTCCGGTCCGCCCTCGGCGGGTGGTGCTGGCGGTGACTGGCGAGCGTCGCCGTCACCGCTTCGGCCTGCTCAGAGGCGCACGACCATCTTCCCGGTGTTGCCGCCGCTGAGGAGGCTGCGGAACCCCTCGACCGCGCTCTCGATGCCCTCGACGGCGGTCTCACGCCACGCGATACGGCCGTCGGCGAGCCACGCCGACATCTCGCGCTCGAACTCGGGGCGCAGGTCCTCGTGGTCGTTGACGAGGAAGCCGCGCAGGGTCAGCCGCTTGCCGATCGCCTGGAACAGGTTGCGCGGGCCGGGAGCCGGCTCGGTCGCGTTGTAGGCCGAGATGGCGCCGCACATGGCCACGCGTCCCTGCGGGCGCAGCGCGGAGATGGCGGCCTCCAGGTGGTCGCCGCCCACGTTGTCGAAGTAGACGTCGACGCCCTCGGGCGCGGCCTCGCGCAGCCCCTCGGCGATCGGCTGGGCCTTGTAGTCCACGACCCGGTCGAAGCCGGCCTCGTCGACCGCCCAGCGCACCTTGTCGGGGCCGCCGGCCGAGCCGACGACGAGCGAGGCGCCCTTGAGGCGGGCGATCTGGCCGACCAGTGAGCCGACGGCGCCGGCCGCCGCGGACACGAAGACGCGGTCGCCCTCGCGCAGCTCGGCGGTGCGCAGGAGGCCGGCGTACGCGGTGCGCCCGGTCATGCCCATCACCCCGAGGTACGCCGAGGGGGAGGCGAGCGTGGTGTCGACGACCCGCGCGTGGCGACCCTCGACCAGGGCGTGCGTGCGCCAGCCGTACGGGTGCAGCACCGTGTCGCCCACCTGCACCCGGCGGCCGGTCGCGTCGACGACCTCGCCCTCGAGCGCCTCGACGACACCGACGGCGTCACCGGTCATGGGCTGGCCGAGCTCGAACGGGGCCACGTAGGACTTCGCGTCGTTCATCCGCCCGCGCATGTACGGGTCGACGGAAAGGAAGGTGTTGCGCACGAGGACCTGTCCGGCTGCCGGCACGTCGAGCTCTGCCTGCACGAGGGAGAAGTCGGCGTCGACGGGCTCGCCGTGGGGACGGCGGACGAGGTGCCACTGGGTGCTGGTCGTCACGGGGGAGGTGCCTTTCACGAGGGGGTGGGGCCGAGGAACGGGCCCGTCGTGGCAACCGGCCCTGTCGTGGCGCTGTTCCCCGGACGGCGCGGAGGTGGGATGTCCCACAGGGCACGCCTGAGGCGGCAGCCGCACGGCCGCGGCACCGGGGTGCCGCGACCGTGTGGGCCGTGTCCTGCGTGGTCAGAGGTCGACCGGGCGCAGGACCTCCGAGACGCCATGGGCGATCTGCACGTTGCCCATGTTGATGTTCGGGCGCACGACCTTCGCGTTGAGGGCGTCGGGGTCGGCGTCCTTGAGCCGCACCTCGTGACGCGAGAGGACCTTGACCGTCAACGTGCCCCCGCCGGCGGTCGTGAGCGTGGCGCCGTCGGACCGCAGCGCCTGCCGGTAGGTGACGGTGGCACCGGGCGCCACGTGGTAGAGCAGCACGGCCTCGACCGTCGGGATGCCCAGCGACGCCACGTCGGTGAACACGGCCGACTCCGACGAGTACGTCTTGCCCGTGAGGTCCGAGGCGAGCCGGCGGAACGCCCTGTCGGTCGGCAGGAACGCGGTCAGCGGCACGGTCCCGTCGGCCAGCACGGCCACCGGCGACTTCGGGTCGGCCTTGAGCACGGCCTGGACCGCGTTGTCGACGATGTCGAAGTCGTCCCAGTTGCGGTCGAACCCCGAGCCGTCCTTCGCGAGGACGGCAGCGAGGCTGCGGGTACCGCTCGGTCCGTGGTCCGCGCCGTGGGCGGAGGCGGACGGAGCGACGGCCAGGGCGCTGGCCACGGCGAGGCCGAGAGCGGCCAGTGAGGTGGTGATGCGTCGTACGGACATGCATGTCTCCTTGATCCACTGCGGTGTGGACGGTCCCGGACCGGGGTCACCGCTGGCCGCGGTCCGGACCCTGCGTCCGTGCTTCGGAGCGGTCACGCGAGCAGATTGGACAGACCTTGGACAGACTCGCTGCCCGAGGTCGGCGCCCCGACGGTGGAAATAGATGCGGGAGCTGTCGGCGTTGGACGCTACGATCGGCAAAGACAACTGAACAGCGTGTGTGTGAGCACCCCGTGCACCCAGCGTCGGCTCGTGAGCCGGCGGCACCGGAGCATGGGGGTGATCGGTTTCGACATTGGTCGGCATTTCAGGGGAAGCGGGTCGAGGATGCCTGGTTATCTCGTTAACGCTCCTGGCAAACCAATAGGTGCCAATTCCAAGCGCACCGACTTCGCCCTCGCCGCCTGAGCGAGCCTCGAAGTCCGTCAGCCTGAGCTAGTTCTCGTCTCAGTGTCTGGCGTCAGCTAGAGAACTTGCTGCGCAGCCATGTCGGGGGGCTGCGCGGGACTCCTACTCGACTGGGCCTGTCAGCGGACGTGTGCGTGCGAGCGCTGGGGCCGAGAAAATCCGCAGCGCACTGCACCCGGAGAAGCCCTGGTTTCCCGTCAATGGACGCGGGTTCAATTCCCGCCACCTCCACCATCGTGCCCACACCCACGCACCATCTGTCAGGAGGGCCCGGCTCAGGCGCCGGGCCCTTCGTCGTCCCCGGACGGGTGCCGGCCCGCTGCGCATCCGGTGCGCCCTTGCGAGGATGGGGCGATGCTGCGCGACGACACCCCCCACGAGGAGCGGATCGGTCCCCGGGACCTGACCGCCTGGCCGACCCCGCCGGGGCGCGCGCTCGCGCGGGCCGCCCTGGCCGCCGGCAGGGGAGCGGCGCGCCTGGGCGCCTGGGGCGCTGCCAACCTCGTCCTCGTCCTCACCGCCCTCGTCGGCGGCGTCGTCGTGACCGCCCTGGTCGCCGCGGTCGCCCAGGTCTACGAGTCGGTGGTCGAGGCCGACGGCCTGGCCGGGCTGGACCGGCCCGTGCTGGACGCCGCGGTGGGCCTGCGCAGCAGCGGGCTCGACCATGCCGTCACCCTCTACACCGACGTGGGCGGACCCGTGGGCATGCCGGTGCTCGCCCTGCTCGCGACGCTGGTGATGGTCCTCCGCTGGCGCTCGCGGACCCCCGTGGTGCTCATGGTGATCGCGGCTGCGGGTTCGCTGGCGATGACCATCGCGGGCAAGGACCTCGTCGCCCGCGCCAGGCCGCCCCAGACCCTCGCGGTCCCGCCGTTCGAGACCTCCCCGTCGTTCCCGAGCGGGCACACGCTCAACGCCACCGTCCTCACCGGTGTGGCCGTGTACCTCGTGCTGCGCCGCGTCGAGTCTGCCCGCGGGCGCGCCGCCGTCGTGGGGGCCGGCCTGGTGTTCGTGCTCACCATGGGCGTGAGCCGCGTCTTCCTCGGCCACCACTGGCTCACCGACGTGGTGGCCGGCTGGGCCCTCGGCCTGGCCTGGGCCGCGGTGGTCGTCACGGCGCACCGCCTCTACCTGACCGTCCGCCAGGACCGCTCAGGCCAGGTCGGCCACCCAGTGGTCGCCCTCCGCACGGAAGCCGAGCCGCGCGTAGTAGGGGTTGAGCATCCCCGGCGGGGTGATGATGCGCCGGATGCCCTTGCCCCGGAAGAGGCCACTGCTGCGGTAGACGAACTCCCCGGGTGAGAAGTCCCTGAAGCGCGGCGTCACGTAGTCCAGCTCGACCTGCGCCACCCCGTCGCCGGCGTCGCGCACGACGACGACCCCGACGGTCTCGTTGCCGCGTTCGACGAGGTAGGCGCTGCGGCCCTCGCCGAGGACCGGCGCTGCATGCCCGGTCGCGGGCTCGAAGCGGGGGAAGTGCTTGCGGATGTCCGCGGCCTGCACCTTGAGGAAGTGCTGCAGGTAGGCCTCGTCGGGTCCGACGGGCACGACCTCGTAGACCTTGTCGTCGCCCCGCTCACGCAGCAGCCGGGAGATGAAGACGATGTTGATGCCGGCGATGACGACGTTCATCGCCACCATCGGCCACACGTGCACGAGGGCGTTGAACGCCGTGAGCGTGCAGCTCGCGACCAGGTTGAGCAGCCGGAACCGCAGCACCCGGGCCTGCAGGAGCGAGAACACCAGCAACGACGACCCTGCCCAGCCGAGGGTCTGGACCCACCACGTTGTCATGGCTGAAGTGTGGCGTACTGCGACCGGGCTCCCCGCCGCAGCGGCCGAGGGCCGCAGCGGCCGAGCGTCAGCTGCCCTGCTGGGGCGCCCCCGCCCGCTGTGCCTCGACGTCGGCCTTGACGGCTTCCATGTCCAGCGCCTGCACCTTGGTGATGACGTCCTCGAGCATGGGCGCGGGGAGGGCGCCGGCCTGGGCGAAGACGAGGATGCCGTCGCGGAAGGCCATGAGCATCGGGATCGAGGTGATGTTGGCGGCAGCGGCGAGCGCCTGCTCGGCCTCGGTGTCCACCTTGCCGAAGACGATGTCGGGGTGCTGCTCGGAGGCGGCCTCGTAGACCGGCCCGAAGCGCTTGCACGGGCCGCACCACTCGGCCCAGAAGTCGACGAGGACGGTGCCCTCGTCGAGGATGGTCTTCTCGAAGTTCTGCGCGGTCAGGGTCGTGCTGGCCATGTGCCTACTTCCAGTCCCAGCGGACCACGACGGTCGTGGTCACGGTGTTCTCGCCCAGCTCGACGAAGCCGTCCGTCGTGCGCGCGGCCATCAGGGCCATCCGCGGCTGGGGTCCTCCTTGCACAACGTCGGTCACGGCGAGGACCTTCCCGAGCTCCCGCCCGGCCAGCGCGGCGTACTGCTCGGCCTTGGACCGGGCGTCGGCGAACGCGGCGTCACGGGCGCTGGCGAGCAGGGGCCGTGGGTCGGCCAGCTCGAGGCCGAGGTGGTCGACGGTGAGGGCGTCGCCGGCCGCTCCCGCGAAGGCGGAGACGAGGCTGCCGGCGCGAGCCGGGTCGCGCACCGTCACCGACAGGGTCTGGTAGGCGGTGTACCCCAGCACCGTGGTGCCCTCCCGGTCGTGCCGCGGCTGCACGCCGGTGTCGGTGGTGCGCAGGTCCGAGGGCTCGACCCCGTGGTCGCGGGCGGCCTGGGCGAGCGCGGCGGTCCGGCCCGTCGCGTCCGTCAGGGCGGAGGAGACGTCGTCGGCCTCGCAGCGGACGCCCACCCGCAGGCGCACCACGTCCGGGACCGCGGAGGCCTGGCCGGTGCCGCTCACCTCGATGTGGCTGCTCATCGGCCCAGCGTAGGTCGTGCGGTGTCGGCCCGACGTGGTTGGCTGGTGGTCGCACCGTCGGAACAGGACAGGAACCACCGCATGACCCAGCACCCGGCTGCTCCCGCCCCGGCCCTCGAGGGGATCCGCCTGCCCTCGCCGTCGGACATCGACGTCGAGCAGGTGCGCCACTACTGGGACGAGTTCGCCGCGGAGTACGACGAGTACCCCGACCACGGCCTGCTCGACCCCGACATGCGCGCCGCGTGGAAGGACCTGCTGCGCACGTGGCTGCCGGCCACCCCGAGCCGGGTCGCGGACCTCGCCTGCGGCACGGGCACGCTCTCGGTCCTCGCGGCCGAGCTCGGCCACGAGGTGAGCGGGGTCGACCTCTCCGAGGAGATGGTCGCCCTGGCCACGGCGAAGGCGGCACCCTTCGGCCGGGCCGTGGCGGTGGTGCAGGGTGACGCCGGCGAGCCGCCCCTGGCACCGGGCACGTTCGACGTGGTGCTGGCCCGCCACGTCCTGTGGACCCTGCCCGACCCGCTCGCGGCACTGCGCGCCTGGGCCGGCCTGCTGCGGCCCGGTGGTCGCCTCGTCCTCGTCGAGGGCCGGTGGGGTCTGGAGGGCGCCGACGGCAAGCCGGCGGCCCCCTGGCGCGCCGGGGTCCCGTCGCACGAGCTGGCCGCTGTGGTGCGCGAGCTCGTCGGTGAGCCCGCGGTGGTGCAGCTGACCGACTCGGTCTACTGGGGCAAGGAGATCGAGCACGAGCGCTACCTGCTCACGGTCCGGCTGGCGGACACGGCATGACCACCCGTCATGGCTGACGCGCCCTCCGAGCTGGCACCGCCCGGTACGGCGAGCCGTGCGGTCCAGCTCGTCGGCTGGGTCTTCGTGGTGCTCGCCGCCCTCATGGTCCCGTGGACGGTCTACCTGTCCCTCAACCTGCCACGGCACCACTTCGCCTCCCACTACGACCTCGCCTGGGGTGGCTTCGACGCGGCCATGCTGGTCTCGCTGGCAGCCACCGCCTGGTCGGCCCTGCGCCTGCACACGACCCTGCCGCCGCTGGCCGCCGTCACCGGGACGCTGCTGGTCGCCGACGCCTGGTTCGACGTGGTGATGTCGCCGACGGCCCACGAACGGTGGGTCGCGGTCGCCATGGCGGTGCTGGTTGAGCTGCCGCTGGCGGGGGTCTGCCTGTGGCTGTCGGTGACCGGTCACCAGCTCGTCGTGCGCCGCCTGCGCCGCCGGCGCCCCCGGCGTCCCGGTTTGCGCCCCCGGTCCTGAGCCGCCACAGTCCTTGGGGTGAGCGAAGCGACGAGCAATACCGCGACCCACCCGACGGACGGCAGGACAGGCCCCGGTTCGCCGGGCGTCGCGGACACCCAGCTCCAGGCCGGGCTGAAGCCGCGCCACGTCACCATGATCTCGATCGCCGGCGTCATCGGTGCCGGGCTGTTCGTGGGGTCGGCCAAGGCCATCGCGACCGCCGGCCCCGCCGTGCTCGTCGCCTACGCGCTCGCCGGGGCGCTCGTCGTGCTGGTCATGCGCATGCTGGGCGAGATGGCGACCGCCCAGCCCGACACCGGTTCGTTCTCGACCTACGCCGACCGTGCCCTCGGACGCTGGGCCGGCTTCTCCATCGGGTGGCTCTACTGGTGGTTCTGGGTCATCGTCATCCCCGTCGAGGCAACGGCGGGGGCGCTGATCCTCGGCGACTGGTTCCCCGCGGTGCCGCAGTGGCTCTTCGCCCTGCTCATCACCGGGCTGCTCGTGGCGACGAACCTGTTCAGCGTCGGCAACTACGGCGAGTTCGAGTTCTGGTTCGCCCTGGTCAAGGTCATCGCGATCGTGGCGTTCATCGGTGCCGGCGTGCTGGCCGTCCTCGGTGTGCTGCCCGGGTCGCACACCTCCGGCGTCGGCCATCTGTGGCACGACGGCGGCTTCATGCCCAACGGCTTCGGTGCCGTGCTCTCGGCGATGCTCGTCACGATGTTCACGTTCATGGGCACCGAGATCGTCACCATCGCGGCGGCCGAGTCGCCCAACCCCGAGGTCGGCATCCGCCGCGCGGTCAACTCGGTGATCTGGCGCATCAGCCTCTTCTACCTGGGCTCGATCTTCGTGGTGGTCGCCCTGGTTCGGTGGAACGACCCGGCCCTGGTGGACCAGAGCTCCGGCTCCTACCAGGTCGCCCTCGAGCGCATGGGCCTCGGCGGGCTGACCACCGTGCTGGAGCTCGTCATCCTCACGGCGGTGGCCAGCTGTCTCAACTCCGCGCTCTACACCGCGTCGCGCATGGCGTTCTCGCTGTCCACGCGCGGGGAGGCCCCCGGGGCCTGGTCCCGGGTCACCTCCCGCGGGGTGCCCGCCTTCGCCATCATCGCCAGCTCGGCCGTCGGCTTCCTCGGCGTCATCGGCAACTACCTGCTGCCCGAGAAAATCTTCGGCTACCTGCTGGCGAGCTCCGGCGCCATCGCCCTGTTCGTCTACCTCGTCATCGCGCTGTCCCAGCTGCGGATGCGGCGCACCCTCGACGCTGAGGGCGCGACGCCGGCCGTGCGCATGTGGCTGTACCCCGGGCTGACCTACGTGACCATCGCCTTCATCGCCGCCGTGCTGGTCCTCATGCTCGTCCGCCCCGGCCACCGGCTCGAGCTCGGCCTGAGCCTGGCGCTGGCCGCGGTCATCCTCGCGATCGGCCTGGTGCGCGGGCGTGGCCGCACAGCCGACGATGCCGGTCGCGATGGGGCCGACCGCCCGGTCGGCGAGACCCTGGGGACCTCGGTTCGGCGTACCCCGCGGTAATCGGGACAATGCACGGCATGACCGCCGTGCCCTCCGTGTCCAACTCCATCACCGTCCGCCTCACGCTCCCCGCCCGCGCCACCGCGGTCTCCGAGCTGACCGGGGTCGTCGAGAAGAACGGGGGACTGGTCACCGGTCTCGACGTCACCGCGTCCGGCGCGGACCGCCTCCGGGTCGACGTCACGGCCGCAGCGCGCGACACGGCGCATGCCGACGAGATTGTCGAGCAGATGCGCGGGGTCCACGGTGTCGAGATCGGCAAGGTCTCGGACCGCACCTTCCTCGTGCACCTCGGCGGCAAGCTCAAGATCGAGTCGAAGGTCCCGATCCGCAACCGCGACGACCTGTCGCTCATCTACACCCCGGGTGTGGCCCGCGTGTGCATGGCCATCGCCGAGAACCCGTCGGACGCCCGCCGCCTGACGATCAAGCGCAACACCGTCGCCGTGGTCACCGACGGCTCGGCGGTCCTCGGCCTCGGCAACATCGGCCCCCTCGGCGCACTGCCGGTCATGGAGGGCAAGGCGGCACTGTTCAAGCGGTTCGCCGACATCGACGCCTTCCCGATCTGCCTCGACACCCAGGACACCGAGGAGATCATCACGGCGGTCAAGGCCATCAGCCCGGTGTTCGCCGGCATCAACCTCGAGGACATCTCGGCCCCGCGCTGCTTCGAGATCGAGGCGCGGCTGCGCGAGGAGCTCGACATCCCGGTCTTCCACGACGACCAGCACGGCACGGCGATCGTCACGCTGGCGGCGCTGCGCAACGCGCTGCGGGTCGTCGGCAAGGAGCTCAGCGAGGCCCGCGTGGTCCTGAGCGGTGCCGGTGCCGCCGGCACCGCGATCCTCAAGCTCCTCCTGCGGGCCGGTGCCAGCGACGTCGTCGTCGCCGACCAGTACGGCGTGGTGCACGCCGGGCGCGAGGACCTCGCGGCCGAGGGCCAGCACAACCTGCGCTGGGTCGCCGCCAACACCAACCGGCGCGGCCTGACCGGGACGCTCAAGGAGGCCGTGGCCGGTGCCGATGTCTTCATCGGCGTCTCCGCCCCGGGCATCCTCACCGGCGACGACATCGCCACGATGAACGACGACGCGATCGTGTTCGCGATGGCCAACCCCGAGCCGGAGGTCGACCCGATCGCCGCGGCCCAGCACGCCGCCGTCGTGGCCACCGGGCGGTCGGACTTCGCCAACCAGATCAACAACGTCCTGGTGTTCCCCGGCGTCTTCCGCGGCCTGCTCGACGCGGCCTCCACCTCGATAGACCTCGACGTGATGCTGGCGGCGGCCAAGGCGCTCTCCGAGGTGGTGCACCCCGACGAGCTCAATCCCGCCTACATCATCCCGAGCGTGTTCCACCCCGACGTGTCGAAGGTCGTCGCGGCGGCGGTCAAGGCCGCGGTGCTCGGGCAGGGCCCGGAGGCCGCCGAGCGCGCGGCGGTCGCCGAGGCCGCCTCACCCACGGGCGACGAGGCCGAGCTCATCGGCTAGCAGCTCCAGGCTGCGCAGCTTCGCGTCGAGGTCGGGCGTCGGTGCCACGAGGGTGACCTCGTCGGCGCCGGCCTCGTCCGCCAGCGCCGTCAGGCCCTTGGCCACGTCGGCGGCCGGCCCTGCGTACACCCGGCCCTCGAGGGTGGGGGCAACGCGGGCCCAGTCGTCCGAGAGCCGGAACTCGCGGATCTCCGCAGCGCTCGGCCGGGTGGTGTCGCCGCTGCGGATGCGGCGCATCTGCAGTGCCCAGCCGGCCCGGAAGTCGGCGGCCACGTCCTCGTCGTCGGTGGCCAGGGCCAGCACCGAGATGATGACGCGCGGGGTGTCGCCGAGCGGCCCCGGCCGGAAGTTGCGCCGGTAGGCCTGGAGCGCGTCCACCGCGAGCTCGGGTGCCATGTGGTGGGCGAAGACCGTCGTCATGCCGTTGGCCGCGGCGAACGCCGAGCCCCACCCGCTCGACCCCAGCATCAGCAGCTCCGGCGAGGTGTCGACCACCGGGGTCGCGAGCACCGACCGGAACGGGTGGTCCTCCGGCCAGCTGTCGGCGAGGAACGCGAGCAGCTCGCCGGCCTGCTGCGGGAAGTCGTCCGCGGTCAGGGCCTCGCGCGACCGGCGAAGGGCGAACGCCGTGAGCTGGTCCGTTCCCGGCGCCCGGCCGAGGCCGAGGTCGATGCGGCCCGGGTGCAGCATCTCGAGCGTCTTGAACCACTCGGCCACCTTGAGCGGGGAGTGGTTGGGCAGCATGATCCCGGCGGCGCCGACGCGGATCCCCGACGTCTGCCCCGCGAGGTGGGCGATGAGGATCTCGGGCGAGCTGCTCGCGAGGCCGGCGAAGCTGTGGTGCTCACTGATCCAGTACCGGGCGTAGCCCAGCCGGTCGGCCGCCTGGGCCACCCGCGTGCTGCGGGCGATCGCGTCCTGGGCGCTCAGGCCGGCGGGCACGTCGACGAAGTCCAGCAGGGACAGCGGCCGGGTACGGGGCGCAGCCGGGTCGGTCGTCGGGCCGGCGGTGGGATCGGGGGTGAGGTCGTTCGTCGTAGTCACGTGGGGGCCAACACTGGTCGGGGGTGACCGATTCCGCGGCGGCCGACCACGCCGCCTACCCTGAGCGGGTGACCCGGCCGACCGAGACGACGCGTGTCCCCGCGGTTGCTGCGGCGGGCCGTCACCCCGTGGTGCAGGTGGTCGCGCTCCTGTCGGTGGTCGTGCACCTCGCCGCCATCTACTGGCCGCGGGTCAGCGTCGTGGGACCGGTGCCCTGGACCGACAAGGTCGTGCACGTGCTCCTCTTCGGCGTTCCCACGGTGCTGCTCCTCGTGGCCCGTCCGTGGCGGGTGCGCCCCGGGCTCGTCGTGGTGGTCCTCGCGCTGCACGCCCCCGTGAGCGAGCTGCTCCAGCACTTCCTGCTGCCCCACCGGTCCGGTGATGCGTGGGACGCGGTGGCCGACCTCGGGGGAGTGGTGCTCGGCGTCACGCTCGTGGTGGTCGGGAGACGTCTCCGGCGCTGGTAGAGTGGAGGTGCTCAGTTCGGCAGGCGCCTGGCAGCGCCACCGGAGGCACAGTGGCCTCACCACGTTTTCCCGATTCCGACTGAGCCCCACCGGATGACAACTGTTGGTCCGGTCCAGCGGGCGCTGACGCGCCTGAGGCTCGTCTTCATCGCTTCCCTCGCCAGGTGGCTCGAGACGTGTCTACCTCGAGCACCTGAAGTGAGTTGAACATCTGTGCCCAAGAACCTGCGATCCGGCGCGCCCAAAAAGGCCCGTTGGACCCCTGACCAGAAGGCTGCCGCGAAGAAGGGCCCCAAGAAGGCCCACCGCGGTCAGTCCGCTGCCGGTGGCGCCGGCAAGTCCTCGTATGCCAGCCGTCCGGCCCGCGACGCGGACCGCCTGGCCCGCCGCGAGTTCGACCGCGACGACCGGCCCCAGCGCCGCGACTCCCCCGACGACCGTCCGCAGCGGTCGTTCAACCGTGACGACCGCCCGCAGCGGTCGTTCAACCGTGACGACCGTGGCCCCCGCCGCGAGTTCGACCGTGACCAGCGGCCCCAGCGCCGTGACTTCTCCCGCGACGACCGCCCGGTCCGTCGCTTCGACCGTGACGACAACCGTGGCCCGCGCCGCGAGTTCTCCCGCGACGAGCGCCCCCAGCGCAGCACCTACTCCCGTGAGGACCGCCCCGTGACCAGCTACTCCAACGACGACCGCCCGCAGCGTTCGTTCAACCGCGACGACAACCGTGGCCCGCGCCGCGAGTTCAACCGCGACGACCGCCCGCAGCGCTCGTTCAACCGCGACGACCGCCCGGCCCGCACCTTCAACCGCGACGACCGCCCGGCCCGCACCTTCAACCGCGACGACCGGCCGCAGCGCTCGTTCGACCGCGATGACAACCGCGGCCCGCGCCGCGAGTTCAACCGCGACGACCGTCCGGCCCGCACCTTCAACCGCGACGACCGCCCGCAGCGCTCGTTCGACCGCGACGACCGCGGTCCCCGTCGTGACTTCAACCGTGACGACCGTGGACCCCGCCGTGACTTGGGCCGCGCTGACCGCTTCGACCGCGCCCCCCGTTTCGAGGACCAGGTGGACCCCGAGGCCGAGCGCATGGAGGCCGACACCTGGGTCAAGGCGACCCGCAAGAGCGTCGACGGCCCCGTGACCGTCGCCGAGGACAACGGCTTCGCCGCCCTCGGCCTGTCGACGCGCCTGGTCGAGCGGCTGGCCCGTGACGGCATCACCGCGCCGTTCCCGATCCAGGCTGCGACCATCCCCGACGCGCTCGCCGGCAAGGACGTCCTCGGCCGTGGCCAGACCGGCTCCGGCAAGACCCTCGCGTTCGGCCTGCCCGCCCTGTCACGCCTGGACAACGGCCAGAAGGCGGCCCCGCGTCGCCCCCGCGCCCTCGTCCTGGTGCCGACCCGCGAGCTGGCCATGCAGGTCTCCGACGCGCTCGAGCCCCTCGTGCACGTCCTCGGCCTGCGCCACAAGCTCGTCGCCGGTGGCCTGTCCTACACGACGCAGATCAACGCCCTCAACCGCGGCGTCGACCTGCTCATCGCCACCCCGGGTCGTCTCAAGGACCTCGTCGAGCGCGAGGCCGTGATCCTCGACGCCATCGAGATCGCCGTCCTCGACGAGGCCGACCACATGGCCGACATGGGCTTCATGCCCGAGGTCACCGCGATCCTCGACCAGATGCCCGCCGGCGGCCAGCGCATGCTGTTCTCCGCGACGCTGGACAAGGGTGTCGACAAGCTCGTCGACGGCTACCTCACCGACCCGGTGACGCACTCCACCGACGACGCCAAGGCCTCGGTCACCACGATGGAGCACCACGTGCTGCTCATCGACCCGATGCACAAGAAGACCATCACCGCCGAGGTCGCCAACCGCTCGGGTCGCACCGTCGTCTTCGTGCGCACCAAGCTCGGCGCCGACCGCGTGGCGCTGCAGCTGCGCGAGCAGGGTGTCTTCGCCGCTGCGCTGCACGGTGGCCTCAACCAGGGCGCGCGCAACCGCGTCCTCGGGGCCTTCCGCGACGGCAGCCTGCCGGTGCTCGTCGCCACCGACGTCGCCGCGCGCGGCATCCACGTCGACGACGTCTCCGTCGTCCTGCAGGTCGACCCGCCGGCCGACCACAAGGACTACCTGCACCGCTCGGGCCGCACCGCCCGCGCCGGTGACAAGGGCACGGTCGTGACCCTGGCCCTCCCGCACCAGCGCCGCACCATGGAGCGCATGGCCCGCGAGGCCGGCATCGACGCGGTGCCGACCAAGGCGGTCCCCGGCGACGAGCGCCTCGCGGCGACCGGCGCCGTCACCCCCAGCGGCATCCCGGTCCCCGAGGACCAGGTGCGCCGGGTGCTCGAGGGCGAGAAGCGCGGCGGCCGTCGTCCCGGTGGACACGGTGGCCCGCGTGGCGGTGGCCCCCGCGGCCCGCGCCAGGGCGGCAACCGCTCCTACGGTGACCGCCCCGGCGGCCAGCGCGAGCGCGGCAGCTACTCGCGCGGCTGACGCCGCCGTCGGCGCCCGGATGATCGGGCGCCAGCTCAACCGAACAGCCACAGCCCCGGTCCCCGCGACCGGGGCTGTGGCGTCTGTGGGCATGATGGTGGGGTGGACACCGACCTGTCGGGCAGCCTGCTCGTCGCGACACCCCAGATCGAGGAGGGGGTGTTCTGTCGCAGCGTCGTGCTCCTGCTCCACCACGACAGCGAGGGCGCCCAGGGAGTCGTGCTCAACCGGCCGATGGAGGCCCGTGTCGACGCCGTGCTGCCGGACTGGCAGCCGCACGTCACCGCGCCCGCCGTCCTCTTCGAGGGTGGCCCCGTGGGACTGGACAGCGCCCTGGGGCTGGTCACCGTGCCCGGCGACGTCGAGCCCATGGGCGTCAAGCGCCTCTTCCGAGGACTGGGCCTGGTGGACCTCGACACGCCTCCCGCGATCGTGGTGCCCGAGGTGGCGGGGCTGCGGATCTTTGCCGGGTACTCCGGGTGGTCGCCCGGCCAGCTCGAGGAGGAGGTGCGCGCGGGGAGCTGGTACGTCGTGGAGTCCGAGGGCCGCGACGCCTTCGACGCCGACCCCACCCAGCTGTGGGTACGCGTGCTGCGCCGGCAGCGCGACCACCTCGCCTTCGTGGCCACATTCCCCTCCGACCCCGAGCTGAACTGACGCCCAACGGGCGCCATGGGCGTCCGGGACCGCGGCATACACTCGGGGCATGAGCGAGCCCCAGATCCCCCTGGACGACCCGCTGGCCCCCTCGGCCCAGCCCTCCACGCAGACCGCCGTGCTCGAGCGCGAGCAGGTCGAGGAGCAGCTGCAGGAACCCGGGGACCACGAGCGCTTCTCCCACTACGTGCGCAAGGAGAAGATCCTCGAGAGCGCTCTGTCCGGCGAGCCGGTGGTGGCGCTGTGCGGCAAGGTCTGGGTGCCCGGCCGCGACCCGAAGAAGTTCCCGGTGTGCCCCACCTGCAAGGAGATCTACGAGGGTCTGCGGGCCCCGCAGGACGGCGGCGAGTGACGCAGGCCCCCTGACCTGCCCTTTTGCGAACGAGTCTTTACCTGCCGTTGAGACCGGGTAGTCCGCGGGAAACGTAGCGTCGCGGCGTCGGCCCCGGTCACCGCAGGCCGGGTGCCCTGTGAAAGGACGCCCATGAAGCTTCGATCCCGCATCGCACTCTCGTCCCTCCTGCTGGGGGCCGCCGCCCTCGGACTGGGCCAGGGCAGCGCCACCGCGCAGCCCATGGCCGGCGAGAGCACCGTCGCCGCCGAGTGCGCCACCCACCACGACTCGGTGAACGCGGCCCGGTCCGCCCGGGGCGGCAACCGCCAGGACGGCAACGAGCTCTCCGCGTCGCAGGCGAAGGCCATGGAGGCCGGTCTGGCGAAGGCGATGGCTGCCAAGGGCTACACCAAGACGGCCAACGGTTCGGCGCGCAAGCCGGGAGGCGGCGGGGCGTTCGCCGCGACCACCGTGCGTGTCTACGTGCACGTCATCACCAGTGGTTCGGCGGGCGCGATCAGCTCCAGCCAGGTCAATAACCAGCTCGCGGTCCTCAACAACGCCTACGCGTCGTCCGGCTTCAGCTTCACCCTCGCCGGGACCGACACCACCAACAACAGCAGCTGGTACAACCTCTCGCAGGGCAGCAGCGCCGAGCGCTCGATGAAGACGACGCTGCGCAAGGGGACGATGGCCGACCTCAACATCTACACGGCCAACCTCTCCGGCGGGCTGCTCGGCTGGGCGACCTTCCCGAAGTCGAGCTACGACGCCATGGACGGCGTCGTCATCCTCGACCAGAGCGTCCCGGGCGGCACCGCCTCTCCCTACAACCTCGGTGACACCGCCACCCACGAGGTCGGCCACTGGGCCGGGCTCTACCACACGTTCCAGGGCGGGTGCACGGGTCAGGGCGACTACGTCTCCGACACCCCGGCCGAGGCCTCTCCCGCCTACGGCTGCCCGACCGGGCGTGACAGCTCGCCTCGTCCTCCGGCCTGGACCCCATCAAGAACTTCATGGACTACACCGACGACGCGTGCATGAACACCTTCACCACCGGCCAGACCACCCGCATGCAGAACTCCTGGGTGACCTACCGCCAGGGGAAGTAGCACCAGCGCGGCCACTCGCACGAGCTGGCACTAGCTGGCACGAGCTAGCACACCCCGAGGCCCCGGCAGCGATGCCGGGGCCCCGGCATGTCGTTTCCCGACAGCGGCTACCGTGGCTCGCCTATGAGTACCGCCGCCGCTTCGCACCTGTCACCAGCCTTCCCGGAGCGGGCGGCCTGGGGCACGGCCTCCAAGCTCCGCGCCTGGCAGCAGGCCGCGCTGAGCAGCTACCTCGAGCAGGACCCCCGCGACTTCCTCGCCGTGGCCACCCCGGGCGCCGGCAAGACCACCTACGCCCTGCGCCTGGCCACCGAGCTCCTCGGCCGCGGCACCATCTCGGCGGTCACCATCGTGGCCCCCACCGAGCACCTCAAGACGCAGTGGGCCGAGGCGGCGGCGCGGGTCGGCATCCACATCGACCCCAAGTTCTCCAACTCCTCGGCCAGGCACTCCAGCGAGTACCACGGGGTGGCCCTGACGTACGCCCAGGTGGCCAGCCGCCCGTCGCTGCACCGCACGCGCACGGAGTCCGCCTCCACGCTGGTCATCCTCGACGAGATCCACCACGGCGGCGACAACCTGTCCTGGGGTGACGCCATCCGCGAGGCGTTCGAGCCTGCGACCCGTCGCCTCGCCCTCACGGGCACGCCGTTCCGCTCGGACACCTCCCCGATCCCGTTCGTGACCTACGCCGAGGACCGTGACGGCATCCGTCGCTCGTCCGCGGACTACACCTACGGCTACGCCGAGGCCCTGCGCGACGGCGTCGTGCGCCCGGTGCTCTTCCTGGCCTACGGCGGCGCGATGCGCTGGCGCACCAAGGCCGGCGACGAGATCGCAGCGCGACTCGGCGAGATGCTGACCAAGGACGCCATGGCCCACGCCTGGCGGACGGCACTCGACCCCAAGGGTGAGTGGATCCCGTCGGTCCTCGCCGCCGCCGACAAGCGCCTCACCGAGGTACGCCGCGGCGTGCCCGACGCGGGCGGCCTCGTCATCGCCTCCAACCAGACCTCCGCCCGCGCCTACGCCAAGATCCTCGAGTCGATCACCGGCGAGAAGGTCACGACGGTGCTCTCCGACGACGCCGGGTCCTCCGAGCGCATCGAGGAGTACGCCGCGGGCGACTCGCGGTGGATGGTGGCGGTGCGCATGGTGTCCGAGGGCGTCGACGTGCCCCGGCTGTGCGTCGGCGTCTACGCCACCTCCACCTCGACCCCGCTGTTCTTCGCCCAGGCCGTGGGCCGCTTCGTGCGCGCCCGGCGCCGTGGCGAGACCGCCTCGGTCTTCCTGCCCTCGGTGCCAGTCATCCTCGAGCACGCCGCGCGCCTCGAGGACGAGCGCGACCACGCGCTCGACCGGCCGCAGAAGGACGACGGCAGCGCCGCGGCCATGTGGGCCGAGGAGGACGCGCTCCTCGAGGCGGCCAACCGCACCACCCGGACGCCTGACATCGACCAGCTCACCTTCGAGGCGCTCGAGTCCGACGCCGAGTTCGACCACGTGCTGTTCGACGCCAAGCAGTTCGGCCTCAACGCCGTCGTGGGCTCGGACGAGGAGCAGGAGTACCTCGGCCTGCCGGGGCTGCTCGAGCCCGACCAGATGGCGGTCCTGCTGCACGAGCGACAGACCGCCCAGCACGGGCGCCGACCCAAGGCCGCCGAGCCCGCGCCGGTGTCGGCGCACCGGGCGCTGGCTGCGCAGCGCAAGGAGCTCAACAAGCTCGTCGCCGCCTACGCGCGCAAGAACAACGCCCCCCACGGCGTCGTGCACAACGACCTGCGCCGCGCCTGTGGTGGGCCCTCCCTGGAGGAGGCCACTTCCGAGCAGGTGACGGCCCGGATCGACAAGATCCGCGCCTGGTTCGTCGGCCGCCGCTGAGGGCCGGCGCCACGCCACCCCCAGCCCGAAGTCCCAGACCTCGGCCCAAACCGACCCCAGTGCCCCGAAGTCTGGGACTTCGGCTCAAAGTGACCCCAGTGCCCCGAAGTCTGGGACTTTGGCTCAATGTGACCCCAGGTGACCCGAAGTCTGGGACTTCGGGTCATCACACGGCGTTTGCCTCAGCCGCCGGACTCCACCAGGGGCAGCGTGCGCAGCGGTATGCGGGTGGCCAGCGAGATCGTGGTGTTGGCGCGCACCACGTGGCGGTCGTCGACCACGGCGTCGATGACCCGCTGCAGGTCGGCGTTGTCCCGGGCGACGATGTGGATGAACACGTCCCCGGAACCGGTGATGGTGTGCGCCTCGAGCACCTCGGGGATCGCCTGCAGGTGCTCGACGACGGGGGAGTGGCCGCGGCCCTGGCGGATCTCCAGTGTGCAGAAGGCCGACACGGGGTAGCCCATCGCGGCCGGGTCGAGCTGCGGGGCCCAGGACCGGATGACGCCCCGGGACACCAGCCGGTCGAGCCGTGCCTGCACGGTCCCGCGGGCGACGCCGAGGGCCCGGGAGGCCCCGAGCACGCCCACCTGCGGCTGGTCGGCGAAGAGCGCGAGCACGCGACGGTCGAGGTCGTCGAGGATCATGGTCACATTGTCCACCCTCGCCGGGGTATGAGCAGGCACTCTGCGCACTCTGCCCAACTCCACCGCGTACGGTTGCACACACCCGACCCACCCGCCACGCTGCAGCCATGACGGACACCACCCTTGACCTGACCCCGCAGGAGCGCGAGGCCAACCTCGACATCGAGCAGCTCAAGCAGCTCGTCGGCCTCGTCGAGTACGACGAGTCGAAGGACCCCTTCCCGGTCACCGGGTGGGACTCCATCGTCTTCGTCGTCGGCAACGCGACCCAGACCGCGCACTACTACATCTCCGCGTGGGGCATGGAGCTCGTGGCCTACGCGGGTCCGGAGAACGGCCAGCGCGACCACAAGTCGTTCGTGCTGAAGTCCGGCTCGATCCGCTTCGTCATCAACGGCGCGGTCACCCCCGACAGCCCCCTCATCGCCCACCACGCCAAGCACGGTGACGGTGTCGTCGACATCGCCCTCGAGGTCCCGGACGTCGACAAGTGCGTTGCTCAGGCCAAGGCCGCCGGTGCCCGCGTCGTCCGCGAGGCCGAGGACATCACCGACGAGCACGGCACGGTCCGGATCGCGTCGATCGCCACCTACGGCGAGACCGTGCACAGCCTCGTCGACCGGTCCCGCTACACCGGCCCCTACCTGCCCGGCTACGTCGCCAAGACGTCCACCTTCGAGAAGCGGGAGGGTGCCCCCAAGCGTCTCTTCCAGGCCCTCGACCACATCGTCGGCAACGTCGAGCTGGGCCGCATGGAGGAGTGGGTGACCTTCTACAACAAGGTCATGGGCTTCGTGAACATGGCCGAGTTCATCGGCGACGACATCGCCACCGACTACTCGGCCCTGATGTCCAAGGTCGTGGCGAACGGCAACCACCGCGTGAAGTTCCCGCTCAACGAGCCGGCGATCGCCAAGAAGAAGAGCCAGATCGACGAGTACCTCGAGTTCTACGGCGGCCCGGGCGCCCAGCACCTGGCCCTGGCGACGAACGACATCCTGCGCACCGTCGACGAGCTCCGCAAGGAGGGTGTGGAGTTCCTCGACACCCCCGACTCGTACTACGAGGACGAGGAGCTTCGCGCTCGCATCGGCAACGTCCGCGTGCCGATCGAGGAGCTGCAGAGCCGCAAGATCCTGGTCGACCGTGACGAGGACGGCTACCTCCTGCAGATCTTCACCAAGCCCCTCGGCGACCGTCCGACGGTCTTCTTCGAGATCATCGAGCGGCACGGCTCGCTCGGCTTCGGCAAGGGCAACTTCAAGGCGCTGTTCGAGGCCATCGAGCGCGAGCAGGACGCCCGCGGCAACCTCTGAGGCAGCTTCCCGCACGACGAGGGCCGGTACGCCGCGTGGTCACCACGC
>NZ_JBFRFA010000050.1:0-20770 GCF_052114585.1 Pedococcus sp. 2YAF34 | reverse complement strand
GTGCGTGGGACGGCGGAGCCGGCCCACGCACCGCGGTCAGCTGGTGGCCAGCGACGTGTCGTCGACGACGAACGACGTCTGCAGCGAGGAGTCCTCGTTCATGAGGAACTTCACGGTCACCGTCTTGCCCTTGTAGGCCAGCACGTTGAACGACTTCTGCGTGTAGGTCGCGTTGGTGCCGACGTTGGAGTAGGTCGCCAGCGTGGTGGTGGTCCCACCGTCGACGACCTGCACCTTCATCGTGTCGTAGGCCGTGCTGCCGGACTCCGCGGTGTCGGTGCGCAGCCAGAAGGACAGCGACGCAGCGGTGGCGGTGGCCGGGATGGTCACGCTCTGCTGCTCGGTCTCGGTCGTCGTGGCGCCGTTGCCGCCCAGCCACATCTTCCAGGAGCCGGTGCGGGCCGGGCGCCCGGTGTTGTTGGTGATGGGGCCGGCCGAGCCGGTCCAGCTCACCGCGCCCGACTCGAAGCCGGGGTTGAGGAGCAGGTTGCCCCCGGTGGGCGGGGGCGTCGTGCCGCCGCAGGACTGGGTGCCGGCGGGCACCGCGATGGCCGTGAAGGCTGCCTCGACCGACTTGCAGGTCTGGCTGCTGGCGCCGTACAGCTCGATGGCCGAGGCGATCGCGCCCTCACGGGCGTTGAGGTAGGTGCTGCCGGACGTGAGCTTGGTCGAGAGCGTGCGGTACCAGACCTTCTCGATGTTGCTGCGGCCGCCGCCGGTGACGGTGGAGCCGTCACAGGTGGGGCTGTTGTAGGAGACACCGTTGACGGTCTTGGCGCCCGAGCCCTCGGAGGCGAGGTAGAACCAGTGGTTCAGCGGGCCCGACGAGTAGTGCGGGTCGAGGCTGCCGAGGGTCGAGGACCAGCAGTCCCTGGACGCGCCGTCCTTGCTCGGCTTGTCCATGTAGCGCAGCGGGGTCCCGTTGCCGTTGATGTTGATCTTCTCGCCGATGAGGTAGTCACCCGGGTCGGCGGAGGAGTTGGCGTACCACTCCACGGCGGTACCGAAGATGTCCGACGTCGCCTCGTTGAGGCCGCCGGCGTCACCGGAGTAGTTGAGGCCCGCGGTGTTCTCGGTGACGCCGTGGCTCATCTCGTGCGCGGCGACGTCGATCGACGTGAGCGGCTTCGCATTGCTCGCGCCGTCGCCGTACGTCATCTGGGTGCCGTCCCAGAACGCGTTGTTGTAGGCGTTGCCGTAGTGGACGCGGCTGCGCGCACCGGCTCCGGTGTTCCAGATACCGTTGCGGCCCAACACGTTCTTGTAGTACGCGAACGTCTTCTCCGCCCCGTACTGCGCGTCGACCGCTGCGGTCTGGCGCGACGAGGTGGTGCCGTTGCCCCAGACGTTGTCGGCGTCGGTGAACTGCGTTCCCGTGCCGGAGGTCGCGCCGTTGAGGTCGGTCGTGTAGTTCCCGATCGCGTCCTTGAGCTGGTAGGTGCTGCCCGAGAGGGTCGAGTTCAGCGTCACGGTGCCCGAGTACATCGAGTTGCCCGTGCCGTTCATGACCTCGTCCCACGAGGAGAGGACCGCACCGCTCTTGGCGTCCACGACGGTGTGCAAGCGGCTGGGCGTCTGGTCGGACCTGACACCTTCCGTGACGACGTCCCACGCGAGGCGCGGGGAGCCCGTGCCGGCCCAGACGACGAGCTCGCCGTCGTTCTTCTTCGGGGAGTATCCGGCGCGCTTGGCGCCCGAGCTCTCGGCGGAGGTCTCGGCGACGGACGGAGAGGTGGAGGCCACGGCCGCCTTCCCGTTTCCGTTCCAGCGCACCTGGCGCACGGACCCGGAGGGAGCCTTGTCGACGACCAGGTCGCCGCCGAGGACGCGCAGGCCCTTGTAGGTGCGGTCGTAGCGGACGTGCTCGGTGCCGTCACGGTCGGTGACGACGTTGCGCACGACCAGCTTCTCGTCGCTGGACAGGCCCAGCGCGGTGCGGTCCTTGTCGGCCCCGGCTTGGGCGGCGGTGACGCCCGGGGCCTGGGACGGAGCCGCCGCGGGGGCGGCGGATGCTGCGGACAGTGGGGTGGCCACTGCCGCGGCGACTGCGACGCCGAGTGCAGCGCCGGTGGACAGTCGGATCACGGGTTTCCTCTTCTCGGACAAGGGTGCGCGGGGAGTTCCTGCACCACGAGGCGACGTCGATTCCCCCTCCGTGAACGGCCACGTCGTGACCGTGGGCGTCGGCGCCGAGCCGACCCAACCCCGCGATCTGCCACAGGGTCAACGAATCTGGCGAAGACTTGACCAAATGCGTGGCAACCTGCGGCGAGAGCCGTCCAGGGCTGCCGAATCTTCTGCCGCAAGCCAAGATCGCGTCAGCACCAGTCCGCCCGGCACGGGCGGTTGTCCACGGCTCGGTACGCGCAGCCCACCATGTGGTCTGGCTGCGCCATCCTCCGCGCACCCAGCTGAGCAGGGAGGACGTAACCGCGGGGGTGCCTTCGTCGTTGTCCGTCCACGAGGGCGGTCACCGGACGGCCCGTGCACCGTGGAGGCCCGATGACGCGCCGACCCCCGAACCGTGCTCGAAGGCGCCGCGCCGCTGCGCTGCTCCCACTCGCTGCCATCGGCCTCGCGGGCGGCCCCGCCCTCGCCGCCGTGGCCGACCCCCTTGCCGGGACGCCCACAGCAGCGGGCAGCACCTCGAGCACGGCCCTGCAGCCCGTCGACACCTACACCGGCCTGCACTTCACCGTGCCGGCCGGCAACGACGACCTCGGCCGTCCGCAGACCTGCACCATCGACGCCGACCTCTACAAGCCGCACTCCGCCGGCCCCGCCGCTCGCGTGCCGGCCATCCTCACCACCAACGGCTTCGGCGGCAGCAAGGCCGACCAGGCGGGGCTCGGGAAGGCGTTCGCCGGGCGTGGCTACGCGGTGCTGTCCTACACCGGGCTCGGCTTCCCGGACAGCGGCTGCAAGATCTCGCTCGACGACCCGGGGGTCGACGGCGTCGCAGCGTCCTCACTCGTGACGTTCCTCGGCGGCGGGGGCACCGCGCCGTACAGCTCCTCGGACGTGGCGGGCGCGGCCGGCGGCGCCGGCACGCTGGGCGTGGACTTCACTGTCCTGGACGACGCCGCCACCCACGACCCGCGGCTCGGCATGATCGGTGGCTCCTACGGTGGGCAGATCCAGTTCGCTACTGCGGCAGGGGATTCACGCGTCGACACCCTGGTGCCGCTGATCACCTGGAACGACCTGCGGTACTCGCTCGCCCCGAACAACACCAGCCTCGCCCAGGGGGTCACCTACGCGAACTCGGCGCCGGGGACGCAGAAGATCGGCTGGACCGGACTGTTCTTCGGCGTGGGGATCCTCGACGGGCTGCAGGGCGCCGCGGTCGACCCCGCGCGCAACGTCGGCTGCCCCAACTTCGTCCTGGAGGCCTGCCAGGCGAAGGCGACCCTGGACACGATCGGCTACCCCACGTCCGACACCTACCGGCTCACCGACCGCGTGTCCGTGGCGCACTACATCGACAAGGTGACGGTGCCGACGTTCCTCATCCAGGGTGAGAACGACACCTTGTTCAACCTCCAGGAGTCGGTCGCCACCTACCGGTCCCTGAAGGCCCGGGGCGTCCCGGTGACCATGGCGTGGCAGTCATGGGGTCACTCCGGCGGCACGGGCGACAACACCGGCGCGGCCCCCGGTGAGCTCGACCTCACCGGCCAGCACATCGAGGACACCTACCTCGGGCTGCGCATCAGGAACTGGTTCGACCACCAGCTCAAGGGCTCGAAGGTCTCGACCGGCCCGGAGTTTGCGTACTTCCGCGATTGGGTGCCCTACACCGGCACGGCCGCCCCGGCCTACGCCAGCGCCTCGTCGTACCCGGTCGGCACGCGCCGCACGTGGTACCTCTCCTCGGCCGACGACCTCGTCACCTCGCGCAAGGCGGTCCTGCCGGGCTCGACGTCCTGGTCCAACCCAGGGTTGGGCGCCCCCGCCTCGTACAGCGAGGTGTCCGGCCTCGAGGGACAGGTGTCACTCCCGGCCGGGGTCACGACGCCATACGACACCCCCGGCACGTTCGGGGCCTGGTCGACCCCGCCCCTGTCCTCGCCGGTCGACGTCGTGGGCTCCCCCACCCTGGACGTGCAGTTCGACTCGCCGGCGGTCGCGCTGACCCAGGCGGCAGGCCCCAGCGGCCAGCTGCAGGTCTTCGCCAAGCTCTACGACGTGGCCCCTGACGGCTCGAAGACGTTGGTGCACAAGCTGATCAGCCCCGTGCGGGTCGCGGACGTCACCCAGCCAGTGCACATCGAGCTCCCGGCGATCGTCCACCGCGTCGACGCCGGGCACCGCCTCCAGCTGGTGCTGGCGAGCACCGACGCGGCCTACAAGAACGCCTATGCCGTGCAGCCGGTCACCGTGCACGCCTCTCCCACGTCCCCGGCCGCACTGAGAATCCCAGTGGTGCCGTAGGGGCACTGCGGCCTGCGTCGTTCGTCGACGCCCCAGCGCGTTTGGGGGCCAGAAGGTGATCTGTACGTCACCTTCTGGCCCCCAAACGCGAGGAGTCGGGCGAGAGGCTACTGCTGGGTGACGTTCGCCCGGACCCACTCGACGATCTCGGTCGTCGTGGCTCCGGGGGTGAAGACCTTGGCGACGCCGAGCCGGGTCAGCTCGGGGATGTCGCCGTCGGGGATGATGCCGCCGCCGAAGACGACGATGTCGGAGGCGTCGCGCTGCTCGAGCAGCTCCATCACCTTCGCGAAGAGCGTCATGTGGGCGCCGGAGAGGACGGAGAGGCCGACGGCGTCGGCGTCCTCCTGGATGGCCGCCTCGACGATCTGCTCGGGGGTCTGGTGCAGGCCGGTGTAGACGACCTCCATGCCGGCGTCGCGCAGGGCGCGGGCGACGACCTTGGCGCCTCGGTCGTGTCCGTCGAGCCCCGGCTTGGCCACGACGACGCGCAACGGTGAGCTAGTCATGGGCGCAGACTATCCACTCCGTGGACACATCCCGACACCGCGTGCGTGGACGTGCGCGCGGTGAGCGCGCGCGGACCGAAGGGCTGCACTAGGTTCGGAAGGTCATGTCGCAGAGCGTCACGCCCTCGCGCCGACCAGCCGCACCGAAGCGGCCCACGTCGGGTGCCTCCGCGCGCGCCTCGGCACCCAGCTCCGGCCCCGCCGCCCTGCGGTCTGCCGCGACGACGGCGGTCGGGCGGGCTGCGGGCCAGGTCGCCGCTGCCACGACTGCCGCAGCCGCCGCCGCCCAGGACGTGGTCGGAGGTGCGGCGAAGGCCTTGGCCACGCCGACCGGGCTCGTGGGCGCCGCCGTCGAGGCCGCGTGGCTGACGACCCACCTCGCCCTCTACCCGTGGGGCGCGTTCGGGCGCCACGGACGCGACAGCCACCTCGAGTACCGCGTGGAGCACCTGCCGCCCACCCAGCGCGGCCTCGTGGTGTCCGACGTCGAGGCGGCCGGCACGCCGATCCTGCTGGTGCACGGCATGGTCGACAACCGCTCGATCTTCACCCTCCTGCGCCACGGACTCCGGCGCCGGGGCTTCGGGCGCGTGACGAGCATGAACTACTCCCCCTTCACCGCCGACGTCCGCGTCGCCGCGGTGCGCCTCGCCGAGGAGGTCGAGGCCCTCGTCGCCGAGACCGGGTACGAGCGCATCCACGTCGTCGGGCACTCCATGGGCGGCCTCATCGCCCGCTACTACGTCACGCGCCTCGGCGGCGACGCCCGGGTGCACACCCTCGTCACCCTCGGCACGCCGCACCACGGCACCTACACGGCATACGGGTGGCACAACCAGCTCACGCGGCAGCTGCGGCCCGGCAGCGGGCTGCTGCGCGAGCTCGACCAGCCGGTGCCGGAGTGCCGGACCCGGTTCGTCGTGTACTGGTCGGACCTGGACCAGATGGTCTTCCCGCAGCGCAACGCGGCCCTGACCCACCCCGACCTGAGCGTGCGCAACATCGACCTGCACGGCGTCGGCCACATGTCGCTGCCCATCATCGGCAGCGTGGTGCACGGCATCTCCACGACGCTGGCCCACCTCGACGCCGAGGGCCACACCGTCACCCCCGGCGTGACCGAGCTGCCTCGCCGAGGCGCCTGACCGGCCTTCCTGCTCCCCAGGTCCGCCACCACGCCGTCGTGGCATCCGTGCAGGTCAGCGCGACGCGCGCAGATGTTAGTCGCCTCATCCACAAAGCGCATTTTGGATAACGAACTGGTCACGCTACCCTCGTGGCTTCCGTGTCCCCGCACGAAGGTCACCTCTCTGTGAGCTCCTCCCCCACGTACTCGGGCCGTCACCGCGCCCCGGGCCGCCACCGGGCGCCCCGGCGCGGACCCCGCCTCCCCGCAGGCTTCCGCGGCGGGTTCGTCCTCCCCAGCGCGGCAGCGGCTGCACTGGTCGTCACGGCCACCGGCGCCACCGTGGCCGAGTCCAGCCCCGCGCACGCTGCCCTCACCGGCAACAGCACGACGATGCAGGCGCGCAGCGCCGCGCTCGCGGAGTTCGACCACACGGAGTCCGTGCAGCAGCGCGAGGCCCAGAGCAGCGCCGTCGCCGCGCAGGTGCTCGAGACGCAGCGCAGGGCCGAGGTCGCCCGGATCGCGCGTGACGCCGAGCGCCGGGCCGTCGCCAAGCGACGCTCCGCGGCCGCCGCCGTCAAGAAGGCCGAGGCCGAGCGCAAGTCGCGCGAGGGTTGGGTCATGCCGATCAAGGGCGCGGTCTTCACCTCCGGCTACGGCTGGCGCTGGGGCCGCATGCACCAGGGCGACGACTTCGGCACTCCCGTCGGCACCCCGCTGCACGCGATGTCCACCGGCAGGGTCGTCTTCGCCGGCTGGCAGGGCGGCTACGGCAACAAGGTCGAGATCGAGTACTGGGACGGCACCGTCTCCGTGTTCGGCCACATGAGCAGCATCGGCGTCTCGGTGGGCGACAAGGTGGCCCCCGGCGACCTCGTCGGCGCGTCCGGCAACACCGGGCACTCCACCGGCCCCCACCTGCACCTCGAGATCCACCCCAACGGTGGCGCGGCAATCGACCCCGCCCCCTGGCTGCGCGACCACGGCCTGCAGTAGGCCCCGCGCCTCTCGCGTCTGCCGAGCCGTCTGGGCGGCTAGAGCTTCTCCAGGGGGGCGTAGCGCAACAGGAACCGCTTGACCCCGGTGTCGCCACCGAAGTCGACGTGCGCCTGCGTCTTGTCGCCCTCGCCCTCGGTCTTGACGACCGTGCCCATGCCGTAGCTGTCGTGGGTGACCTTGTCGCCGGCGTGCAGGGAGATGAGCGGCCGGTTGCCGGGCGACCGGACGCCGGGGCGCTGGGCCAGGCGGGCGACCGCAGGAGTCGAGGAGCGCCGGAAGCTGTTGGCGGCCTCGGCACGCTGCCAGTCGACCAGGTGGCCAGGGATCTCGTCGAGGAACCGGCTGGCCGGGTTGTACTGCGGCGCACCCCACGCCGAGCGGACCGCGGCCCGCGACAGGTGGAGCCGCTCGCGGGCCCGGGTGATGCCGACGTACGCGAGCCGGCGCTCCTCCTCCAGCTCCTTGGGGTCGCCGAGGGAGCGCAGGTGCGGGAACGTGCCGTCCTCGAGGCCGGTGAGGAACACGACCGGGAACTCGAGGCCCTTGGCGGTGTGCAGCGTCATCAGCGTCACGACGCCGAGGTCCTCCGCCTCCTCGCCGTCGGGGATCTCGTCGGCGTCGGCGACCAGCGACACCTGCTCGAGGAAGTCTTCGAGCGAGGCCACCTCACCGGTCTCCGCGCGGGTCTCGTCGAACTCCTGCGCGACGGCCACGAGCTCGGCGAGGTTCTCGATGCGGGTCTCGTCCTGCGGGTCGTGCGACGCGCGCAGCTCGGCGAGGTAGCCGGACTTCTCGATGACCGCCTCGAGCAGCGCGCCGACACCCTGCTCGTCGTCCTCGTGCACCCGGCCGAGCTCCTCGAGCAGGCCGGTGAACCCCTTGATGGCCGCGACCGAGCGGGTGGCGATGCCGGGGGCATCCTCGGGACGGCCCAGGGCCGCGACGAACGGGATGCGCTCGCGCTCGGCGAGGGCCGCGACGCAGGCCTCGGCCCGGTCGCCGATGCCGCGCTTGGGCACGTTGAGGATGCGCCGCAGGTTGACCGTGTCGGTGGGGTTGGAGATGACGCGCAGGTAGGCCAGGGCGTCCTTGACCTCGCGACGCTCGTAGAACCGCGTGCCGCCAACCACCTTGTAGGGCAACCCGACCCGCACGAACACCTCTTCGAGCGCACGTGACTGGGCGTTGGTGCGGTAGAAGACCGCGACGTCCTTGGGTTTCACGCCCGCGGTGTCGCCGAGCTCGTCGATCGTCTTGGCGACGAACGCGGCCTCGTCGTGCTCGTTGTCGCCGACGTAGCCTACGATGAGCGAGCCGTCACCGCTGTCGGTCCACAGGTTCTTCTTGCGTCGCTCGGGGTTCTTGGCGATGACCGAGTTGGCCGCCTGCAGGATCGTCTGGGTCGAGCGGTAGTTCTGCTCGAGCAGGATGGTCCGCGCGTCGGGGTAGTCCTCCTCGAACTCCACGATGTTGCGGATCGTCGCACCACGGAAGGCGTAGATGGACTGGTCGGCGTCGCCGACCACCACGAGCTCGGCGGGCGGCACCTCGGGGCCGTCACCGACCGGCATACCGGCCGAGCCCGCTGCCCCACCGACCAGCTCACGCACGAGCTGGTACTGCGCGTGGTTGGTGTCCTGGTACTCGTCGACGAGCACGTGGCGGAACCGGCGCCGGTAGTGCTCGGCGACGTCGGGGAACGCCTGGAGGATGTTGACCGTGGTCATGATGAGGTCGTCGAAGTCGAGGGCGTTGGCCTGGCGCAGGCGTCGCTGGTAGCCGGTGTAGGCCTCGGCGAGCATCCGCTCCTGGTGGGTGCCCTCCGCGACTCGGGAGGCGAACGTCTCCTCGTCGACCAGCTCGTTCTTCAGGTTGGACACCTGGTGGCTGAACGACCGCGGCGGGTAGCGCTTGGGGTCGAGGTCGAGGTCGCGCATGACCATCGCCATGAGCCGCTGGCTGTCGGCGGCGTCGTAGATGGAGAACGTCGACTTCAGCCCCACCTTGCCGGCCTCGCGGCGCAGGATCCGCACGCACGCGGAGTGGAACGTCATCACCCACATGGCCTTGGCGCGCGGCCCCACCAGGGCTGCGACGCGCTCGCGCATCTCGGCGGCGGCCTTGTTGGTGAACGTGATGGCCAGCACCTGACCGGGCTGCACGCCACGGGCGGCGAGGAGGTAGGCGATGCGGTTGGTGAGCACGCGGGTCTTGCCCGAGCCTGCACCGGCGACGATGAGCAGCGGCGACCCCTCGTGCAGGACGGCCTCGCGCTGCTGGGTGTTGAGCCCCTCGAGCAGCGCCTCGGGGTCGGCGTGGCCACCGGACCCGCCGTCGGGGTGGCCCTCCGCGGCGGCCTGCGCCCACGTGGGGACGCCACGCTCGTCCACGGCGGTCGCGCGGGCGGCGGCTGCCGAGGGTCGGGAGTCGGGGGACGGTGAACCGTCGAAGGGCAGGTCGTCGAACAGCGTGCTCATGTTGCCTCCAGCCTACGTGCCGCGGCCGACAGGTAGCGTCGCCGCATGACCCATCTCGTCCCTCCGCACGTGCGTCACCAGGACTCCTACCTGGCGGCGACGGACGAGTTCCTCGCCTCCGGGGAGCAGCGTGACGGCGACGGGGACTGGGTCCAGGAGCCGGAGGACGGCTACGCGGGGTTCGCGTTCAACCGGGACGGCCTGCGCGACCGCGGGGAGTTCGCGCGGTTCGTGGCGCAGCGGCGGCGCGCCTGCGACGAGGACGCGCCGCGCCGGCGCGGCTGGACCCCGGTGACCTTCCTGTGGATGGTGGACGGCGACGAGTACGTGGGGTCGCTGGCGATCAGGCACCGGCTGACCGAGCGGCTGCTCGAGGAGGGTGGCCACATCGGGTACAGCGTGCGGCCCACCGCCCGTCGGCACGGGCACGCGACGCGCGCCCTCGCGCAGGCTCTCGTGCTGGCCCACGGCGTCGTGGACGGCCCCCGGGTGCTCCTCACCTGCCTGGAGGAGAACGCCGGGTCGCGGGCAGTGATCGAGGCCAACGGCGGCGAGTACGAGGACAGCCGTGGAGGTGTCCGCCGCTACTGGCTCCCGACCCGTCCGGGCTGAGCCTCGAAGTCACGAAAACACGGTTGCCACGCCGCGTAGCGTGAGGACGTGGCCGACCAGACGCCCGTCCGGGACCTGTTGCGCGAGCGCCAGTTCGCGCTGCTGGTCAGTGCCCGGACGCTGTCGATGCTGGCCGTGGCCTTCGCCCCCGTGGCCCTCGCGTTCGGCATCCTCGACCTGCCAGGGGCCACCCCGACGACGCTGTCCACCGTCCTCGCCGCCGAGTCCATCGCAGTCGTCCTGTTCATCCTGGTGGGTGGCGTCGTGGCCGACCGCTACCCGCGCCACCGCGTCCTGCAGGTCGCCGAGTGGGTCAACGCCCTCGCCCACGCGGCGCTCGCCGTGATGGTGGGTACGGAGCACGCGCCCCTCTGGGGGCTGGCCGCCGCCGCCGTCGTGTCCGGCACCGCCACCGCCACGGTGTGGCCCGCGCTGACCGGCATCGTCCCCGAGGTCGTGCCGCCGGAGCACCTCCAGCAGGGCAACGCCGTGCTCGCCCTCGGCACCAACATCGCCAGGGTGGCGGGGCTGGTCGCGGGCGGGATCGTCGTGGCCGGCGTCGGCGGAGGCTGGGCGCTGGCGATCGCGAGCGCGTCGTTCGCCTGCTCGGGTCTCCTCGTGGCGCTCATGCGGCTGCCGGCGCGACCCGCCCTCGTGGCAGCGGCTGGGTCGGGGGCCTCTGGGTCGGGGGCCCCTGAGGGAGCTGTCTCTGGGAAGGCGGGCTCGAACTCGGCGCTGGCGGACCTGCGGGACGGCTGGGACGAGTTCCGCTCGCGGCAGTGGCTGTGGGTGGTGGTCGTGCAGTTCTCGGTGCTGGTCATGGTGTTCCAGGCCGCCCACCTCGTCCTCGGACCCGTGGTGGCCCGGGAGGAGCTCGGCGGACCCACCGCGTGGACCGCGGTCCTCACCGGCGAGGCGGTCGGCCTCATCGTCGGGGTGCTGGTGGCCATGCGCCTGCGGCCCCGGCGCCCGATCCTGCTCGGCGTGCTGCTCACCCTGGGCGCCGCGCCGCCATACCTCCTGCTCGGGGCCAGCGCCCCGCTGTGGGTGGTCGTGGCGTCGGCGTTCGTGCTCGGGCTGTGCTTCGACCTGTTCGGGATCCTGTGGCAGACGACCATGCAGCGTGTGGTGCCGCCGGCGGCCCTGTCACGGGTGAGCTCGTACGACGCGATGGGGTCGATGCTCCTCGGGCCGCTCGGGCTCGTGCTGGCCGGGCCTGCCGCGGAACACGTCGGTGCACACCGGGCCCTGGTGGTGTGCGGGGTCGTCATGGTGGTCACGACCCTGGGCGCGCTCGCCTCCCCCGGCGTGCGCAACCTCGTGGCGCCGGGTCCTGCAGCCGTGGCTCTGCCCGTCGGCAACCCCGAGGTCGACCCCGTCGCGCCACTTCCGTGAGCGGCGAAGTCTGGGACTTCGGGTCCTGGCGGCGGCCTGAGCGCCGAAGTCTGGGACTTCGGGCCACAGAGGGTGATTTGGCCCGAGGTCTGGGACTTCGGCGCACCATGGCCGGGGCGGGGGCGAGGTTCGGGGTCAGCGGGGGTGGTGGTGGCTGCTCGTGGGGGAGAGGGAGTCCGGGGCGCCGGACCAGGTGCCGGTACGCCGCGCGCGGGCCCGCGGCAGCGCGTCACGCACCAGCGGGGCCACCGCCGCGATCGGCGCCGGGCGCTGCCACGCGGAACGGAGGCGGGCACGCCGTTCGAGGTCGAGCTGCACCAGGACCTGCTCCACGGCGGCGAGCACCGAGCCCCGCAGCAGCCACAGCTCGAGCCGCCCCTCCGGCCGGCTCGTGAGCAGCTCGGTCAGGATCGCGCGGGTCTCCCGCAGGATCTCCAGGCTCTCGGCGAGGGCCTCCTCGGCCCGCTCCTGCGCGCCGCCGGCCTCGGCGTACACCAGGCGGCCGTAGGCCCGCAGGCAGTCGCCGACGTCACCCAGCACCACCGAGAACGCCAGCCGCGCGTCCTCGTCGAACGCGTCCTCGGGCATGACGTCGTCCTCGGGGCCGGCGCCCCCGTCCCGGTCGCCCCGGTCGTCCCGGTCGCCCCGGTCGTCCCGGTCGTCCCGGTGCTCGGGCGGCAGCTCGACGAGGATCACCGTGAACAGGGCCCGGATCGCGAGCACGGTGGCCTCGAGCCGGTCCAGCCCCTCACGCAGGCCGGGTTCGACGTCCCGCGTGGTCAGGGCCCGGGTGTTGAACCGGCGGCCCTCCTTGACCTGCGTCACCACGCTCGACGCCTCGGCGACGTGCGCGGCGACCCTCCGGGTCTCGTCGGCCCACTCCTCGACCTCGCTGCGACGCAGGCGTTCGGTCGCCATCGAGCGGGACGCCCGGTCGAGGCAGTCGGCGGTGGCGTAGGCGACGCGCAGGACGGCCGACCCCGCCCGGCCGCTGGGCACGGCCGACGGCAGCACGAGGTTGAAGACGACCCCGACCCCGGCGCCGACGAGGGTGAGGGCGATGCGCGCCTCGGCGGCGACGTCCGGTGAGCGCACCGCGAGGATGAGCATGGCGCTGATCGGCACCTCGAGCGCCTGCTCACCGAGACGGAACACGCGGGCGAGCACCAGCGACGCGGCGATCACGGCTCCGAGGCTCCACCACGACAACCCGGCGAGGGCGGAGAACCCCACGGCCACGAGCACGCCGGTGAGCACGGCGCCGACCCGCAGCACGCTCATCCGCAGCGTCGAGAAGGCCGACGCCTGGACCACGAGCAGCGCCGTCAGCGGAGCGGTGAGGTCGGTGGAGATGCCGGTGAGCCGGCCCGCGATGAGCCAGGCGATGACCGCCGCCGAGGTGAGCCGCAGCACCCACGCGAGCGTCGGTCGAAGCCGCACGGGCAGGTCGACCCATCGCGTCGGGCGTCCCGGCCAGGCGCGGTCGGCGACCACCGACAACCACCCGCGTACGTCCCTGAGCTCGGCCACGCACAGAGGTTCGCACGGTCGGGGCCGGGGCGACAGGCGAGCGCCGGGCCGACGCCGCGTCTACGGTGGCCGGGTGCGCGACCCACACCCGGTCACCGGGCAGCCGTTCACCTCGCCGGTGCCTCCGGGCACGGGGTGGCCGGGCGACCCCGCCACGGCCGGGACGCCCGTCGCCCGGACACCGGTGCAGGTCGTCCGCCTGGCCGGCTCCTCCCCCGACACCGCCGAGCTCGACGCCCGGGTGTCGGTGTGCCGTGCCTGCCCCCGCCTCGTGGCCTGGCGCGAGTCCGTCGCGACCACCGGGCGACGCGCATCGTTCGCCGACCAGCCGTACTGGGGTCGCCCCGGTCCCGGGTTCGGCGACCCCGAAGCGGAGGTGCTCCTCGTGGGGCTGGCCCCCGCGGCGAACGGCACCAACCGCACCGGCCGGATGTTCACCGGCGACCGCAGCGGCGACTGGCTGTACGCCGCGCTGCACCGCGCGGGGTACGCCAGCCAGCCGCAGTCGTGGGCCAGCGGCGACGGGTTGCAGCTCAAGGGGATCCGCATCGTCGCGGCGGTGCGCTGCGCGCCGCCGGACAACAAGCCCACCACCCTGGAGAAGGCGACCTGCTCGGCCTGGCTCGACCGCGACGTCACCCTCGCCGCACCACGGCTGCGGGCGGTGCTGGCCCTCGGATCGATCGGGTGGGACGCCGCGCTCGGCAGCGCGCGAAGGCTCGGCTGGGACGTCCCGCGCCCCAAGCCGAGGTTCGGGCACGGGGCCGAGGCGGTCCTCACCACCCCCGAGGGACGGCCGGTCCGGCTCGTCGGCAGCTACCACGTGAGCCAGCAGAACACCTTCACCGGCAAGCTCACCGAGGCCATGCTCGACGCCGCCATCGCCCGGTTGGCATAGTCGCGACATGGTCCTGCTGGCGACACCGCACCTGCGCTTCCACCGCTCCTTCCTCGCCGCGGCGGACGAGTTCGACGCGGCGGGCGAGTCCGCCCACGACGGCATCGTCAACTGGCCGGCCGAGGGCGACTTCCCCGGTGTCGTCTTCACCCGCGAGGCGCTGGAGGACCCCGCGGAGTTCGAGCGCCTCGTGGCCAACCGGGTCGGGGACGAGGACGAGGCGAGCCTGCGACCTCCGGGCTGGACCACCGCGACGTACTGGTGGATGGAGGACCCCGAGCGGCCCGACGAGTACGTCGGCTCCATCTCGCTGCGTCACCACATCGACCACCCGCTGCTCTCGACGGTCGGGGGCCACGTCGGGTACGGCGTGCGGCCGACCGCCCGGCGGCGCGGGTTCGCCAGCGACGCCCTGCGCCAGGTCGTGCCCCTCGCTGCCGCCCACGGTATCGACCGCCTGCTGGTCACCTGCGACCTCGACAACGTCGCATCCGCGCGGACCATCGAGGCGTGCGGCGGTGTCTTCGAGGGCGAGATGAGCGGCAAGCGCCGCTACTGGATCGACACCGGCGCCTGACCTCGCCGCCCGCGAGGGCCTCGCCTAGGGTCGGGCCATGGCTTCCGACACCGATGTGCAGACCCCCGGCGGCACCACTGCGCGGGCCCTGGTCGTGCCCCGCCACGGCGACTCCTCCGTCCTCGAGGTCCGGGACGTCGCGGTCCCGATGCCAGGTGAGGGCGAGGTGCAGGTCGAGGTCGCGGCCGTCGGCGTCAACTTCATCGACGTCTACCAGCGCCAGGGCGTCTACCCCATGACGACCCCGTTCGTGTCCTGCTCCGAGGGCGCAGGCACCGTCACCGCGGTGGGACCGGGCGTCGACGGGGTCCAGGTCGGCGACCGGGTCGCCTGGGGGCAGGAGCTCGGCGCCGGGGCGACGGTGGTCAACCGTCCGGCCGACGTCCTGGTTCCCGTCCCGGACGGCGTCGACCTCGACGTGGCCGCGGCCGCGATGCTCCAGGGCATGACCGCGCACTACCTCGTCACCTCCACGTACCCGGTCGGCGAGGGGACCGTGGCGCTGGTCCACGCGGCGGCCGGCGGGGTGGGGCAGCTGCTCGTCCAGATGGTCAAGGCCAAGGGCGGACGGGTCATCGCGACGGCGGGTTCGGCGGCCAAGCTGGAGATCGCGCGGGCGCTCGGCGCCGACGCCGTCATCAACTACGCCGAGGTCGACGACCTGGCCGCCGAGGTGCGGAAGGCCAACGGGGACAAGGGAGTCGACGTCGTCTACGACGGGGTCGGCAAGGCGACGTTCGACGCGTCCCTCGCGTCCCTGCGCCCCCGGGGGATGATGGTGCTGTTCGGTGGCGCGAGCGGGCAGGTGCCGCCGCTGGACCTCCAGCGGCTCAACAGCGGCGGCTCGCTGTTCGTCACCCGCCCGACGCTCGGCCACTACACCGCCACCCGGGAGGAGCTGCTCGAGCGCGGCACCGCGGTGCTCGGCGACATCGCGGCCGGGAGGCTGCGCATCGACATCGGTGGCCGCTACCCGCTGGAGCAGGCGGCCACCGCCTACGACGACCTCGAAGGGCGCCGGACCACCGGCAAGCTGCTCCTGCTCCCCTGACGCTGTCGCCGACCCGCGGCAGGATGGGGCCATGGTCGAGCAGGAGACCTCCGGGTCGGCGGTCGTGCGGCGCTGGGTGCTGCACGTCGACCTCGACCAGTTCATCGCCGCGGTCGAGGTGCTGCGGCGGCCCGAGCTGGCAGGACTCCCGGTCGTCGTGGGCGGGCGCGGCGACCCCACCGAGCGGGCCGTGGTGTCGACCGCCTCCTACGAGGCCCGCGAGCACGGCGTCCACTCGGGCATGCCCCTGCGGCTGGCGGCACGCAAGTGTCCCGACGCGGTCTTCCTCCCCGTCGACGGCCCGGTCTACGACGCGGCCTCGGCCGAGGTGATGGCGACGCTCAAAGGCGTGCCCGGCGCCGTCGTCGAGGTGCTCGGGTGGGACGAGGCGTTCGTCGGCCTCGAGACCGACGACCCCTGGGCCTGCGCCCGCGCCATCCAGGCAGCGGTTCTCGAGCGCACCGACCTGCACTGCTCGGTCGGGGTCGGCGACACCAAGGTCCGCGCCAAGATCGCCACCGACTTCGGCAAGCCGCGCGGGGTGTTCGAGCTGACCCGCGACAACTGGTTCGAGGTGATGGGCGAGCGGCCCACGACGGCCCTGTGGGGTGTGGGCTCGCGCATCGCGGCTCGCCTGGCCAAGCACGGCTACGCCACCGTGCGCGACCTCGCCGCCGCCGACGAGGCGGTGCTCGTCGGCGAGTTCGGGCCGTCGATGGGGCCGCACTACGGGCGGCTCGGGCGCGGCGACGGGTCGGCGACGGTGGACGACACGCCATGGGTCGCCCGTGCGCACGGGCGCGAGACGACCTACCAGCAGGACCTCGTGTCGCCCGAGGAGGTCGAGGAGGCGATCGCGGTGCTCGCCCGGCAGGTGGTGGAGGACATCCGGCGCGAGGACCGCGCCTGCGCCCGGGTGCACCTCAAGGTGCGGTTCGCGCCGTTCTTCACCACCACGCGCATCCGCAAGCTGGCCGAGCAGACGTTCGACCCGGCGGTCATCGCCGCCACGGCGCTCGACCTGCTGCGGGCCCTCGGTGACGACCGGCCGATCAGGCTGCTCGGCGTGCGCGCCGAGATGGTGCCGCCCCCGGGTGGGTATGCCGCGCCGCGCACCACGGGCCGCGGCGGCCCCTCGGCCCGCTGACCGGGCGCCGGCTGGGGTGCCGGGGGCTTGAGTGCCGGGGGCGTGCGTTCAGCTCCAGACGGCCGCGATGACGACGTTGACCACGCCCAGGGCGCCGGCGGCACGGATGAGGGCGCTGCCGTCCTGACCGCGCTTCGTGCGGGCGCGCCCGATCTCGAGGAGGGCGACCACGGCGATGGCGACCAGCAGCTTCACACCGATCTTGGTGTGGTTGAGGTGCTCGTCGAGCGAGCTGACGCCTTCCGCGAGGCCCACGAGCACCAGCCCGGTGACGAGCTGCGCGCGAGCACCCCAGGCCATGACCGTCGTGGAGGAGGCACCGGTCAGCAGGACCAGCCAGCCACCGACGAGGGCGGCCATGCCGAGGAGGTGGGCAACGACGAAGAGGTCGTACACGAGCTGCATACCGAAGAGCCTATCGGCGCCGCCTGTGCCCTCTCCGGTGCACGCCTCCGGCCTCCCGGCTGCACGAGGTGCCGCGCCACAGCGCGCGGGTTAGCGTCGAGGAACAGCCGCTGAGCAGGGCGGACACCGAGATGACGACGAAGGAACCACCGTGACCGACTCCCACCACGCCACCGCCACGACCCACGACCCCGAGGCCGTCGCCACCGTCCGCGACCTCATCAAGGACGAGCGCACCTGCATGCTGACCACCGTCGCGCCGGACGGGTCGCTCGTGAGCCGGCCGATGGCCACGCAGGAGGTCGAGTTCGACGGCGACCTGTGGTTCTTCGCCGAGGCCTCCTCCCCCAAGGTCGCCGAGGTGCAGGCCGACCCGCGCGTCAACGTCGCCTACGCCGGCTCGTCGTCCTGGGTCTCCGTGTCGGGCACCGCAGAGGTCGTGCGCGACCCCGCCAAGAACGAGGAGCTGTGGAACCCGTTCGCGGAGGCATGGTTCGCCAAGGGACCGCAGGACCCGAACGTGGTGCTGGTCAAGGTGCGTGGCGAGAGCGCGGAGTACTGGGACAGCCCCGGCGGCCGGGTCGCGAGCGTCATCGCACTCGTCAAGAGCAAGGTCACCGGCGACAAGCCCGACGTCGGCGACAACGAGACCGTCCAGCTCTGACCGGTCGGAGCCTGCAGGGGCCGTCGCCGGCGTCAGAGGAGGCGGCGGCCCATCGCCCACGCGGTGAGCTCGTGGCGTGAGGACAGCTGCAGCTTGCGCAGCACCGACGAGACGTGGGTCTCGACCGTCTTCACGGAGATGAACAGCTCCTTCGCCACCTCCTTGTACTGGTAGCCGCGGGCGATGAGGCGCATGACCTCCCGCTCGCGGGCCGAGAGGCGGTCGAGCTCCTCGTCGACCTCGGCGATCTCGCCGGCGGCGGCACCGAACGCGTCCAGCACGAACCCGGCCAGCCGGGGGCTGAACACGGCGTCCCCGTCGGCGACGCGCTGGATGGCGCGGGTGAGGTCGTTCGCCCCGATGGTCTTGGTGACGTAGCCCCGGGCGCCGGCGCGGATCACGGCGATCACGTCCTCGGCAGCGTCCGAGACCGACAGCGCCAGGAAGCGCACGGGCTGCCCGTCGGCGGTGGTGAGGCCCCGGCACCCGTGGAGCACGTCCACTCCACCGTTGCCGTTGCCGCCGGGCAGGTGCACGTCGAGCAGGACCACCGGCGGCCGCGTGCGGGTGATGACCGCGACGGCCGTGTCGACGTCGGGCGCCTCGCCCACGATCGTCACGGTGCCACCGAGCTCCGCCTTGACCCCCGACCGGAACATCCGGTGGTCGTCGACGAGGACGACCTCGACGGGCTTCTTCTCAGGCGTGTTCACGGGTCTCCTCTGAGGTGGCGGGGACGGACTGCGCGGGGTTCGGCTGGGCGGGGCTCGGCTGGGCGTGGCTCGGCTGGGCGGCGTTGGGCTGGGCAGCGGCGGTGGCGGCCGGGAGGGTGAGCACGACCTCGGTACCGTGCTCGAGACGGCGTACGCGCGCGGTCCCGCCGTGGCGGTCCATGCGGCCGAGGATGGACTGGCGCACGCCCAGCCGGTCCTCGGGCACCTCCTCGAGCTCGAAGCCGGGGCCGTGGTCGCGGACGAACGCCTCGACGCCGAGCGGGCCCACCTCGAGGTAGAGCGACACCGGGGGCTGGCCGTGGCGCACGGCGTTGAGCAGGGCCTCGCGCACCGCCCGGCTGAGGGCCAGGCCACCGTCGTCGAGCGGGCGGTCGCCGGTCGCGACGACGTCGATCGGGGTGCCGTGCAGGTCCTCGACCTCGTGGGCCACCTCGGCCACGGCGGCGGCGAGGGTCGCGTCGCTGTCGGCCGGACCGGCGTACAGCCAGGCGCGCAGCTCGCGCTCCTGGGCGCGGGCGAGCTGGTTGACCGCGGCCGGGTCGTCGGCCTTGCGCTGGATCAGGGCGAGGGTCTGCAGCACCGAGTCGTGCAGGTGGGCCGCGATGTCGGCCCGCTCGGTCGCGCGGGCGCGCTCGGCCTGCTCGTGCCGCAGGTCCGACCAGAACCGCAGGCCCCACGGCGCCGCAACGAGCGCGATACCGGCGAGCACCGCGACCACGGCGGCACCGATGTCCCAGATGGCCTCGAGCGACCGGCCGCGGGTCGCCATGATGACCAGGCCGGCGAGGGCGAGCACGCCGCCGAACACCAGCCGGGCCGCGCTGAACCGTCGCGTCCCGCTCTCGGCGCCCAGCCACCGCCCACGCTGCCGGTCGTCGAGCTGCGACCACGCCAGCACCGCTCCGGCGGCGACGACGAGCAGGGGCAGCAGGATGCCGAGGCGGGCGTTGAGGCCGGCGTTCTGGGCCACCACGACCAGGCCGAGCGCCAGCATGAGGCCGCCGACGAGCAGGACCCGGGTGGCGTCGCGCTCGGCCTCCAGGACCGGCCCGCCGCTGACGGGGTCGCCGCTGACGGGGTCGCCCGCGACGGCTGCCGGGTCGGCCGGGTCGACGGCGCGGCGCCGGCCGTCGACGACCCCGCCGCGGGACAGCGGGGTGAGCGCCCAGAGGAAGACGTAGGCGACGAGCCCGGCACCGGTGGGGATGGACAGCACCACGAACAGGATGCGCACCCACCGCACCGACCAGCCGAGGTGCGCCGCGAGCCCCGCGGAGACACCGGCGATGACCCTGCCCTCGGCCGGCCGCGTGAGG
The DNA here is from genome assembly GCF_052114585.1 of Pedococcus sp. 2YAF34. Classification (NCBI taxonomy): domain Bacteria; kingdom Bacillati; phylum Actinomycetota; class Actinomycetes; order Micrococcales; family Intrasporangiaceae; genus Pedococcus; species Pedococcus sp. 2YAF34. The sequence continues at coordinate 896 of NZ_JBFRFA010000050.1, read as the reverse complement.
GTCGGCCGGGCGACGCGGCGCTCGGCGAACCTGGTGTCCGTCGGCGGGACCGGCCGCTCGTAGGGGGTGGGCATGCCCTCATCCTGACGCACCCCGGCCCCGAAACCGAGCCTGCTCAGGGTGCTGGAGGGCCGCGTCAGGGTCCGTTCAGGGTCGACCCTCATGGTTGCGCGCCCCGCCCGGCGACACGATGGATGACATGACCCAGACCCATGGGCCCGCCGCGGGCCCGACGAACAACGAACAGGCCTCCGGCATCGACCGGTTCTTCGACTGGCTGAGGTCCATCGACCTGCGCCGCGACGGCGAGGACAAGTGGCTGGCGGGCGTGTGCTCCGGCATCGCCACCCGCCTCGGAGTCGACCCGATCGTCATCCGCGCGGTGCTGGTCCTGCTGGTCGTCATGGGCGGCCTGGGCATCACCGTCTACCTCATCGCCTGGGCGTTCCTGCCCAACGACAAGGACGACATCGTGGCCGAGCGGGCCCTGCGCGACGGCGACGTCCTCGGCATCATCCTGCTGGTCGTGATCGGCCTGTCGCTGGTCGGCGGCACCGGGTTCGCCCGTGACACGCCGGGCATGGGGTGGGTCTGGTGGGTCGTGATCCCCGTCGGCCTGGTGGTCTGGCTGGTCACCCGCAGGCGCGGCCAGGAGGCTGCACCCGTGGCCGGCCCGACCCCGTACGCAGCACCCGGCGGCACCCCGCCCACCGCGACCTACCCCGCCTCGCCCACCACGACGTACGGCTCCTCGTCCGCACCGTCAGCGATGGCGTACGGCGCGGCTCCCGAGCCGGCGACGTACGGCACCACCGCTGCGCCCACCGCCGGCGGCGCGGCACCCCAGGCTCCGTACGGTGCCGCGACGCCCCCCGGGGCCGGCTCTCCCCCGGCAC